>NZ_JAJAFX010000007.1:0-118511 GCF_025384845.1 Photorhabdus temperata
CACCTACCGGGAAGGTAACCGGGAATTCACCGAATCAGTGACTCAGCAAGGCACTGAACTGACCAGCGGCGGCATACTCACGGTTATCTCAACCGGCAGCATTCTTTTCCAGGCCACCAAACTGGCGGCTAAAGGGGCAATGGATGTCGCGGCACAAGGCGGTTACTTGTACGCTCAGGCGATGGAAGAATCCAGCCACTATGAGAAAACAGAAACCACGCGCAAATGGTATGGCAAAAAGAAAACCATTAAACACACCCGTCATGATGTTACTAACAAAGTGACTGAATTTACCGCCGGCGGCGATATTAACCTGTTAAGCCGGGATGACAGCACTTATGAAGCCAGCAAAATCGCCACCAATCAAAATGCCAAACTGACCAGTACTCACGGTCAGGTTAATTTTAAAGCAGTAAACAACAGCACCTTTGCGCAAACGATTACCCATTCCAAAGGGTTCTACATCAAGCAGACAGATAAAGGTTACACCGAAAATACATGGGTGCTTCCTGCTATTCATCTCGGTGGAAAACTCACTGTAGAGGCCGCCAACGGTGTCAGCGCAGATATTAAAGCTAAAAATGGTCAGTCATTACAGGCTGTCGTCTCCGTCCTCGGTAATACCCCGGAAACCGCCTGGTTGAAAGGACTGAATGAACGTCAGGATGTTCAATGGAACTTAGTCAAAGATGCGTATGACAGCTGGGATTATAAGAGCCAGCATCTGAACCCGGTGGTTTCGGCGGTCATCGCGATTGCCGTGGCTACCGTGACGGCAGGCACAGGCATAACGGCTTCGGTGGCCGGATCAGCAGCAGGCACGGCAGGTTCAGCGGCGACGGCAGCGGGGGCAACCGCCAGCACCGCTGCTACTGTGGGCTCAATGGCTTACGGCGCGACGGCTTCCGGCATGGCGGCTCTGGCCTCTCAGGCAGCGGTCGCCCTGGTAGATAATCAAGGTGACCTGTCCAAAACCTTAAAAGCGATGGGAAGCAGCGATACCGTTAAATCAACCCTGACTTCAATGGCGATGGGTGGCGCACTGGCGGGCTTTGACACGGTAATGGGATGGGATGAAGCAGCGAATAGCGCAAAACTGGATCCATCAAAGGCGAAGTTACCTTCCTTGAGCAACGGCGACTGGAGCAAAGTGGCTCAACGGGTTGCGGGTCAGTCCATTATCGGTGCCAGTCTGGGGACAACCATCAATGGCGGCAGCTTTAAAGATAACCTCACCACCGCATTACTTGCCAATATCGGCAATCAGATTAATACAGAAGGGGCCGGGCTGATTGGGGACAACGGGGAAATTCTGGGTGTGCCCGGTAAAGCCCTCAGCCATGCAGTGGTTTCTGCCCTGGCGGCGGAAATCGCGGGCGGTGATGCCAAAGGGGCGGCTGTGGGGGCGTTGGCCGCAGAACTGGCGGCAATTACAATGGAAAGCCGGCTATTTGAACCGTCATACAAGAATGAAGCCGAGCGACAAATTCATAAACTTCAAGAAGCGCTTACGGGTAATGAAGCTAAGACCCAAACAGCCAAATTTATCGGAGCGTTGTCAGGTGCCCTGATTAGTCATACACCCGAAGGCGCTTACAGTGCGGCTAACAGCGCAGAGATTGTCTATCGTAACAACATGACTGAGCATATGTTGCATCAGCTATCGGTTGATAATCAAAAAGATATCCTGGCGGCAGAGAAAGGGGATAAATCGGCGGCAGAACGCGTTATTGCGCGACGGGATGCCGCGATAACCGTGACCGCAGTGGCCGCAGGCGGATATGCTCTGACTTATGGTGGTTATATACTGGTGGCCGGATCGGCTGAAATGGCAGCGGCAGGGCGTATTGCGCTTGAAGGGTGTAAAACTAATCCGGCTCTGTGCCTGAATAACGTGGGCATTTTTGTTGCAGATGCCATTGCGCCGGAAGCGGCTGTTGGAACAGGAGTTTTAGCGACCGGAGCCGTAAAAGTATTAGGCAACACCCAAGAAGGTGCGAAAAATCTGGCAGGAGAATTGAGTCATGCCTCAAAACCACTGTTAAGCAATGCTAAACCTGATACCCATGCTGTAACTCGCTTGATTGAAAAAGAGAAGTTATATGCTGGAAAGGGGACGATTAACCAACAATACCTTAAAGAAATGTCTAAGAATGGTGTCAAATTTTCACCTGAAAATGTCTTAAGAGCTGAAAAGTTAGCTGATGGTAAAATAGTGTTTCTTGAGAAAGGTAATTCATCGGCGGGGCTTCAACATATTGTAGAACGCCATGCAAATGACTTTGCCAAAATAGGTGTTTCAGAATCACAAATACCAAATATAGTCATGGATGCTGTTTCTAAAGGAAAGGTTGTCGGTTATCAAGGAAAAGGTACTGGACGTCCGATTTATGAAATTACAATCAATGGACAAAAGCAACGAATAGCAGTGACTACTGGCAGTAATGGCTTTATTGTTGGTGCTAATCCAGCAGGGAGTAAATAGATGAAAAGAATAAAATTAATGGTTGATTACGATTGTTATCCATTATGGCTTGATTCAGATGATGAGATTGGGAATATTGATCCTGATGTTTTACCAATTAGTGATTCTCTCAAAGAGGAATTAAATAATTGGTCTAAACAATATGATGAAACATTAAATTTGGATGACCCTTTAAGCTCTGGATTTTCAACCCCAGAAGCAGAAATAGTTTTTAAGGAAAAAGGTCAATATCTGCGAGAAAAACTACAAACTGAATTGGGCAATGACTATGAAGTAGTATATCAATAATGATTACTAATCCCCCGATCGTTAGTGAACTACCCCCCGAATGTTAGACAAACATATAACATTCGGGGGCAGTTTATCCAATCGAGGGCTATACTCTTCTATTTTTATGACAACCGGTTTACCAGCATAAAAACCGAGTTGTTCCAGTCAGAGCCCTTTAATAGTGAGTTGAGGTCTGGGCACTGATTAGGCTATCCCCTAGAAAGCGTTTATAGTGCGGCTAACAGCGCAGAGCTTGTCTACCGTAACAACATGACTGAGCATATGTTGCATCAGCTATCGGTTGATAATCAAAAAGATATCCTGGCGGCAGAGAAAGGGGATAAATCGGCGGCAGAACGCATTATCGCGCGACGTGATGCCGCGATAACCGTGACCGCAGTGGCCGCAGGCGGATTTGCGTTGGCTTATGGCGGTTATATACTGGTGGCCGGATCGGCTGAAATGGCAGCGGCAGGGCGTATTGCGCTTGAAGGGTGTAAAACTAATCCGGCTCTGTGCCTGAATAATGTGGGCATTTTTGTTGCAGATGCCATTGCGCCGGAAGCGGCTGTTGGCACGGGCGTTTTAGCGACCGAAGCCGTAAAAGTATTAGGTAATACCCAAGAAGGTGCGAAAAATCTGGCAGGAGAACTGAGTCATGCCTCAAAACCACTGTTAAGCAATGCTAAACCTGATACCCATGCTGTAACTCGTTTGATTGAAAAAGAGAAGTTGTATGCCGGAAAGGAGACGACACAAGCTGGAAAAGATGCAGGTTCATTAACAGGATACCCAGCCAAAATATCTCCTAATGCTTCTACAGAACAAATACGTTCATTAACAAGGGAAAACGAGAGTGCCAAGATATTGGCTCAAAATGGCTATCATGTCGAACAAAATCCGAAAGTTATAGGAGATAAAAAACCCGATTATAAAGTAAACGGGGAAATTTTCGATAATTATGCCCCTAGCTCTAGCAGTGTTAGGAATATTTGGAGTGAAGTAAAAGGTAAAGTAGATGAAGGACAAACTAAAAATGTTGTCATCAATACATCAGATACTAAAGTGACTTTAAATGATTTAAAAAATCAATTCAGTAAATACCCAATTAATGGTCTTGATAAAGTCATAGTAATAGATAAATCTGGCAAACCAATTAAACTGAAATGAGGACAAAATGGCTATTAATTTAGTATGTTATACAACTATAGGACCCTTAACCTTACAAAATAAGGTAAATGAGCTTGTTTCTAAATATTCAAGTTTATTCCCTAGCGAGTATATTGTATATCCAGTTAGAGAACCAGATGAGATCCAAAAAGAGATTTCAAATGAAAACAATTTAGATCCTTTATCTATATTTAGGATTGCTATGAATAATAAAGAATCAAAAATATCTATAACAGATATGGCTAATTTATTAAAAAAAGAGTTAGGTGCTTCAAATATTATTGTTCTTTTTGAAGGTGAAATTTTAATTTAAATATTGTTCCCCCCGATCACCCATGAACTCCTACCCCGAATGGTTAGACAAACATATAACATTCGGGGGGAAGTTCATCCAATCGGGGGCTATATTCTTCTATTTTTATGACAACCGGTCTGCCAGCATAAAAACCGAGTTGTTCCAGTCAGAGCCCTTTAAGGGTGTAAAACTAATCCGGCTCTGTGCTTGAATAATGTGGGCATTTTTGTTGCAGATGCCATTGCGCCGGAAGCGGCTGTTGGAACAGGAGTTTTAGCAACTGGAGCCGTAAAAGTATTAGGTAATACCCAAGAAGGTGCGAAAAATCTGGCAGGAGAATTGAGTCATGCCTCAAAACCACTGTTAAGTAATGCCAAACCTAATACCAATACCGTAACTGGCTTGATGGAAAAAGAAGCGTTGTATATAGAGCGCAACTCGGCAACAGCGACTGTCAGCGCTTCAGAAACCGGTATCCAATGGGGCAAGGGTAATATGAAGCAAGGTATGCTTTGGGAAGACTATGTAGGAACACAGCTTCCTGCCGATGCCAGATTACCGAAGAACTTTAAGACTTTTGATTATTATGATGGTGTAACCAAAACAGCAATCAGTGTGAAAACTATGGATACACAAACTTTGTCAAAACTGACCAAGCCAAATCAGATATATAGCTCGCTCAAAGGAAATATTGATGCTGCTTCGTTGTTCAAGACTTATACTTTATTAGATAGGAAATTGAATACTTCAATGATTGCTAATAGAGAAATCAGATTAGCCGTTCCGGCGAATACAACAAAGGCTCAATGGTCAGAAATAAATCGGGCTATTGAATACGGGATAAATCAGGGTGTTAAGGTCACAGTAACACAGGTGAAATGATGATGTTCAACAAAGATCAGGATTATTGGGCTGGTTGCTACAGCACGAAAGAGTTTTTACTTATTGAGACTTATTCTGGATTGGGAATGGTTGGGGTCGATCCTTTATTTCCCCGCCATCTACTTACACCGGATGCTAATAATAGAGATATCGGTGAAACACTGATGCAAGCTCTGTCAGATAGTCGAACATTAACTTCTCTTGATGAGCGTGTAGTTTTCTTTGATCTTGTAAAGGGAAAAGAGAGATATAACGAAAAAGTAGGCATGCTCATGGAGAGGTATGGTTATAAAACTAAACGCGCCTTATTCAAGGGCATGAAAAACTGCACTATTCATTGTATTAATGGCTTAATAAGCATTCAGCCAAGTTACCACGAAAAGCTTGAAGCTTGGAGCGGTAGCAGAATTAAAGAATCTGATTATGTTGTTCTTCCGATAGATAGTTCTTCGGAGGAAATTGGAGCAGCTCTTAGATTAGCTCTTAGTCGCTGTATCGGTTAAATCAAGATCCCAGCCATAAAAAAGCTGGGATTTTTTTCCCTTTTTGGACGATTGGCAAGCTGTTTTCTTTTCAGTGATTAGTTATCTGAGGATAAAAAAACAGGCATCCATTAATGTCAGATTTTGAAAAGGTACAGAGTGACTAAAAACGGCTTATTCCCTGTCATGTTTAATGTATTTATCAACAATGCTACCCTCCGCTTTTTTTACATTTACCTAACCTACCATGACCATTTAAAAGCACGAAAACAGAGATATTAAAACTTTTGTATAAAAAACGGATTTAACTATAAGTGCAACTTTTTAAAATGACATTAATTAAATTTAATCGAAGTCCATTAACCATTAAAAGAAAGTTAAAAATAAATCAACGAGAAAAAGAGTATTGTCCGAAAAAACATAAAAGAGTATCTATAATCAACATTGATTAAACGTAAAAAACAATATGCCATGATGATTAAACTTAATAAAAATCAAGTATTAAAAGCAGTAAAAACAACGACTAAAACATTATTATACTAGTTAAAACCAGAGGTTAAGAAATGGCTTTTAATAACAACTAAAAACCCAACTATCATAAATCCACCAATGAAAATGAGAAAAACAATTGGCTTTATTAATGCTTTATATACCCTATAAAAAAGGATAAATAAAAATATAAATCGGTTAATCAAATAATCTATTTTCCAAAATAGACCTATTTTAATAACGTTTTCAATTGGGGATAAATTTTTCATAAGCCCGTTAAATAATCATTCATAAAATACATTAAATACGCCCGTTTAAACCTGTTTTACACTATTTTAGCCCGTCAAACAGCCTTGTTTTTTTACAGTTTTATTTAAATAATGTCTTAAATGTTATTTAACGATAAAATCAATTCATATCGTTATTTTCCAAAGCTATTTTCGTGATTTATTATCGTTTAAATACCTATTTAATCATTATAACCTTTCAGGCTAATTAATTCGCCAGACTTTTCATTATTATTGATGCAATAAATCGTTATTAAATGAATTTACCGAGATATTTAAACATCATTTAAATAAACATGGATAAATGGGATTAAGCTAAAAGCTAAAATCATATAACGAGCCTATTTTATTAAATAAACGATTTTATTTTTATGACTCCAATCTTTTAAAAATGACATTAACTAAATGCACATACTATTTATTACGCTAAAATAGCCATTTTAATGAAGACAAGAAAAAAAATCCATTAACCCGTAAAACAAATATCAAATATAAAACAAACCTCTTTTTAAAAAGTTAAAAACTTTTTATTTAAAACTATGCTTTGAAAAACCTGTAACATCAAACCCAACCTCAAATACGTGGCCTGAATTCACAGTGTCCATTACTCTGCAAGCACAAAACATTCATATTGTAACGATCATTCATAAATCCAGTCACTTCGCAGATTTCCGTCACCATTCGCCCGGGTTCCGTTGCAATCTTTTCTATCACGATCACCAGATTCACGCTTCTGGCGATCATCCAGCCGATCGTCCCGGGAGTAAAACCCTGCGCGGCTTCATCTTCATAAATGTAATGCGCCAATTTTTGCAACCCCTCTTCAGATGAGTTGGCATGTGTTGTCGTTACGCCTCCAGGATGCCCGGAGTTCCAACTTTTCAGCAAAGTATAAGCTTCACCACCACGAATCTCTCCTACCACGATACGGTCCGGACGCAAACGCATCGTCGTTCGCAGTAAACGGCGCATATCCACATCCTTACTGGTTCGTAACAGTGCTCGATTAGCATTGTTAAGCTGCAATTCCATCGTATCTTCAATCGCCACGATACGGTCACACGGGCATTGCAGGCTAATCTCATGCAAAATAGTATTCGTCAGCGTCGTTTTCCCGCTACCGGTACCGCCAACGATCAAGATATTCTTGCGCATAACCACCGCTTCACGGATTGCCTCAATCGGGTGCTCAAAGCTACGTTTGTGGATCGCTAGCCCGGAAGTTTGCCGCATGGCGCCAGCGCCTATCGGCTTAATAATGCCGCTTTTCCGGTAATCAGACAGCGATAATACAACGGGAGAGTGTTTGCGAATGGCAATAGCAGGCGCATTGGCAAGCGGAGACAATACGCCAGCAATACGGGCGCTGCCCAACGGAAATTCACCCTCAATCAGGCCCACATCGGTACCAATATCCGATTTTTGCAATGCAGCAGAAATAAGCAAAATCCGCTCCGCCGCCTCTGCCGGAAAATCGGATTGCGCTTCATTCATGTTCTGGTTATGCAATTCAATCCACAGTTTTCCATCAGGATTAATAATGATTTCCACCACATTCTTATCATCAAGCGCCTGGAGGATAATAGGCCCGCAAGCTTGTCTAAGCTCATCCAGCATTTCCTCACGACATGCACTATCCGTTCCCTCCGTTCCCTGAACTTCACGGGTTCCAGTTTCAATGTCCAGTCTGGTTTTCATCATTCATTTCAACGTTAAGCAGACGGTAGAGATAACGATTGTTCAATGGCATTTTCAATACCAGACACCGCCGTAACCACCAGCATCAACATACCACCAATCATAAGAATTGAAGCCAGCAGGAATCCGCGGGTGACTATCTGAACTTTGACTATCGTTTCATCCAACCAGTGCCGGGCAAACTTCGCCATCGACTGATCAAAACCCTGCAATCGTGACAATAGCCTCAGATAACTGATCGCCTCGTTATCGGGAAAACGATAACCCGTATCGCGCAGCGCCTCGCCAAAACCAGCCCCCAGTGAAATATGTTCGAGTGTGGCAGCAATACGCACATACAACCAACGCGAACCCGCCTGTTCCAACAGCAATTCCAGCGCCGATTGCAACATCATCCCTGAGCGGATCAGCAACGATACATTCAGTATAAACATGCTGCCATGAATGGTTCTGTACAGTGACCACGGCGGAAACTGGTCAAGCACCGTTCTCAACCGCCCGCCCAGAAAAGGCATCGATAATGACAATAAAACTATCAATATCACCAGAAATATCAGCGAATACAGCCCATAGTCATTAACAAATGTTCCCATCACATAAAGGGTATAAGCCGCGCCATCCCAGGTTTCCGGCTTAGAAACCGCCGCCAGTTTGGGAACCAGACTACCCGCCACAATGTGCAACAAGACGCATATCATCCCAATCAGTACCGCCGGATAAATAGAGGCGCCGATAACCGCATTGCGGATCTTGCTACCCGCTTCGATCATGGCGATCGCATCCATGAAAGCACTATGTATGTCGCCGGAGCGCTCGCCCGCAGCAATCACCGCGACTTCATTAGGACCAATCCATTGCTGTAAGCTCTCTGCCAAAGTGCTGCCCTCACTCACAGATTCATAGCAACGACTCAAGACCAACGCATAACCACCGTTGGGTTTCTGACCTTCATTGCTGGCGACATTATACATTTCGCGTAATGCATCAATCAGCATGACACGATTTTCCAGCATCATAATAAGATGCCCGTAGAAACGAATCCGCGCTTTCTTACCGAACTGGATCTTCGCCATTCGATAGTTCAGTCTTTCAATAAAATCGGTCAGGAACATAGTGTTTTACTCTATTTGATGGATCGTGGGGATAATCGGCCCCATGACGCGCTCTCCAGCACGGGGATCGATAATTCCGTCATTTATTTTGTAAATAAGTGCATCAATCTTGCTTAATCCGCCCATTTCCGTCATCCAATACCGGGTTGCCCCGTGATGATGACCGGTTCGATAAGCTTGCATTAAGCCCGGAGAAGTACGTACCACTTCAGCGACTACCGTTCGGCCCACGATGCCGCTCTGCTTGCAATAATCACAGCCTTCTCCCTGTAGGCAAACCGATTCCGGCTGGCAATAAAGATTCAACCGTTTTAACAGACGCCCGGAAATTTCCTGCTCATGTCCTTGCAAGGGAACTTTGCAACGAGGGCATAACACCTGAACCAACGATTGACTGACTAAACCAATCACTAACCGCGAATCCATCAACAGTGATTCCATTACCGCCTCATCCTGCAAACGGGGCAGGATCGCTAAAGCATCGTTTGCATGTATCGTGGTCCAAATGAGATGGCCTGTCATTGCAGCGCGGAACGTCATCTTTGCGGTAACCGCATCACGTATCTCGCCGACCATGATCACATCGGGATCGAGTCGCATCGCATCAGCGATTGCCATTGCCCATTCTTGTTCAACCACCACGCTATCGCCACGATCGCCGGTTATGGGTGACTGATTGGCACCTTCAATCTCATATTCAGGTGGATCTTCAAGCGTGAGCAAGTGAATCCCCGCTTGTTCAGCTATCAGCTTCTGCATCACAACTTTCAGGGTCGTGCTCTTGCCGCTACCGGTCGCACCGGACAAAAGCACGACCCCGGCCCGATGGTCCATCAGCTCTTCCAATATCTGACACTGCTCCGGCAAATAGCCAAGATCGCTCAGGGTGCACACCGTACCGGGGCTATCCGCATACAGCAACCTCAGTACCATTAACATGCCTCGATCAAGCGGACGGGTATTAATCCGCGCCCCAGAAAGCCCGCATTCGGTAAGAAACTCATCCTTCATGCGCGCACGCTGTGCCTGCATCGGCTTAAAAGTCGGCTCTGCCACGTCACACATACTTTGGTAAATCGTCGCACACAGTCGTAATCCTTCTTCCGGACGCAACTGCTCCACAGGCCGCAAATAACCATCAATACGACACCGGATCTCACAATAATTATGCCGGGCGACGATATGTAAATCCGACGCTCGCTCCTGCGTGGCTTCACTGATTAAGCGAATGATATAACGCTGAACATCGGACTCAGTGCCTCCCAACCCATGGCTATGATGATGACTCTTGCTAAGACGGTACAACTCCAATATGTTCCCCATCCCACAGGTGACTATCTGATAAATGAAACCGTGTCTTTTAACTGTTTCCTCATAAGCCAGTACATGGGGATCAAGCCGGTGAGAGGCTGACACAGCAAGCACGCATTGCCCCTGTTGCTGAGGTAACTCAATAAGGCATATCAAACTGCGATTCGCCAACTCTATTTCAAGTGCGCCGCTCAGGGCGGATAACACTTTCGCCCCCTGCCTGACCATACACAGCAGATCGGAACTTGTGATTACCATAGGAATTTCCACCTATCAGCAATTAACGACTTAACGGCAACGGCGGCGCAACCATTAAATCCAGACTATCCAATAACGACGCATCATTAGTCGCAGTCAGTCCCACATCATAGAATCGCCCCTGTTTGGTCAAAGTGACCACACCGTTATTAATGCGGATCACTTTGTAACCATTCGGCAACCGATCACCGGCTTTCACATCCATAATGCCTCCCGAACGAAACCGCAGCGTGGCAATCAGAGCACTGTTGCGCCCAAAGATTGACTTAACTAGAGGCAGATCATTATTAGCCACACCACTTTTATTCACGACGCTGGAAATTTTATCGAGTTCAGCCTGCGCATTTGCCCTGGCAGTCTCAGCTTTAAGTAACATCACCTCGGTCTGTAACTTTGCCAATTGTTCAGCAACACTGTCAGTCGTTGCCGCCGGCAATACCGGTTTCTGCACAACGGGCTTTGCCTGAACCGCCGGGATCTCAGTGGGTGATGTTTGTGCATATGCCAAGGAAAATACCGACACCACAAATACACTGATCATAAACTGACTAATTTTTTGCATAGAAAACTCCACTAAGCTCCCACTGAGGAAAACCATCAGATAACACAATTCTGGCACTGGTGACCCTCAACCCAGGGAGTGGCTTACCTGAAAACAAGGCATCCGGCGGTAATTGAGAAGAGAGCGTCCAGCTATAAGTCTGCCAGTCAGGGTTAGCCCACACATGAGTCTCTCCTTCTACCGTAGGAGGAGGGGGTGGCAGAACAGAAGCGCTTTCAGTTAAAACCGGAGGGGGCAAACCCAATGCCTGGAAATAAGACATTAACCCAATCAGCGCCTGATCTGACGACGGCAATGCGTCGTCGTCGCCTTCCGGCAGATCCTCACTCTGCTGATTGAACGGTATCAATACCTGTGCCTGCTCTCCCCCATTGGAAATCACAGGGCCAGACCGGAATATATTGATAGCAGCAACCTGAAAAATATTGATCGGCATCCCTTCATGACGCTGATAGCTCACGGAAACCGTATCAGTATCCAGGAGAATGGATTCAACCTGCCAACCAGCAAGGGATAAGGGAACCCTAGCTAAGGCTCTCTTCCATACAGAGAACTGCCATTCCATTCGTGGTTGTGTAAGCCACGGATGCGGCGGTGGAATTTCCACTTCATGGGGTACATCCGGTATGATCAATACCGTATTCTGCTCATAGATGTGCCACCCCCACCAGCCACCGACCAGCAAAAGCGCCAAACCCGTGGTCATGCCAAAGAGCTTAATTTGATACTTAGACATTTCACCGGTTAAACTTTCCAACTGACCGACAGATTTTTTCAATGCGGATTTCGGCAACAACTGCACCAACGGCATCTCCGGCCACAACGATTCAAACTCTTTCGGTGCATAAATCGCATTCCATACCCCGTTAGCGCCTTCTACCAACTGGACCGTATCACGCAACTTCGCTTCGATCTCTTCGCGAGGTCCGATCAAGTCACGCCCAGCCATTATTGCACCCTGATGTACCGCGACTAACGCATAATGCCCATCAGACAAACGAAACGCACCTATCCAGTTAGGTTTATCTACCACTTTGGCAAGGGCCGCGGCCAATGAATAATTACCCGGCGCCCCAACCTCCTTGGGTATATAACCGACCTGAATACCTTGCCCGACACGATGCCGGACAGCCAAGGTAAACCCCGCCGCAATCCCATTTCTGCGCATGTTAGAACGCGCTAACACAGTTACCGGTGGTCGCCAGATGATGCCTGCCACCAGAGTCTTACCATATAACTTGATTTGCATGACGTGCTCCACGTCTGTCTCTGTCTTGGTCAACTTTCAATCTACCACTATAGGGGTAATCATGACCACGATCACATTATGATTCCTTTTACCCTCGCGACTTCCCCCCAGGAACTGATTATCCGGGCTACCCAAGCCACTGCGTTCACTGGTATCCGACTGTTGCTCGAATCCTGACAGCACCAGGGTTTCACCTGAATGCAGCCGCACCTTCTGACTAAATGCACGTAAATCTATTGTCGGCAATTGCACCTGACCGGTCTCTTCCTTGCCAAATTTCGCCAGCTTTTTCAAATCGCTCAAACTAATGTTGTATTGCAACAAGATTTGCTTGTCGGCCATGGCATAAGGCAACATCAACATATTAAAACCGGTCGTCACTGTCGCGGGTTCAATCCCCACCGAAGTCCCGATTTGTGGTGTCAGCGTGCTAGAAATTGATGAAACATAACCGGTCTGGGTTGCCACCTGCATCGGTACCGCCTGTAAATTCAACGTGGTAACAGAGGGTTGAGTCACTATGGATACTTTGCCTTGAGCCGATAGCGCCTTAATCAGCAAAGTGCTGTCACTGAAGGGTCCTTTGAGAATGTGGATATTGGCATTGATACTTCCCTCATCAATAGCACTCGAGTTCTTATCAACCAATCCTATGTGAGCGCTTTTATAAGCCAACGACCAATCGACACCATACTGATCATCCCGATCAAACGTCAGATTAAGGATCTTGACATTAAGCACCACCTGCGTAGTCAGCAATTTATTCTGCTGATCAATATAATCTTTCACTCTGTCGAGTATTTCAGGTGAGTCGGTTACCGCCAATGATGCCGTTGCCATAGACAAGGTTAGATTACCTTCATCCGGCGTCAGCATCCCTGACACCGTTTTTTGGATCTCATCCATCACTGAACGTGTCAAAGACGTCGCAAGGGTTTGAGTACTACCGCTGTTACCACTATCAGTCCCACCGGCTCCACCACCGAACGTCGCACTGGTCGTCGCGGTCACGCTGGAAGACAACGCATCCGTACCCGGCAATGCATATATTTGAAACACCCTCGTCTCTGTTTTGAAAATAGACACTACGCCATTATGTACTTTCCAATGCAACCCTGATGATAAAATGACTGAATCGAGCAAACCCGCCAGAGATCCATGCCAATTCACATTGATTTTCAACGCTTCCGGTTCACTACCTTCAGATACTGGCTGTGTACCTGAATTGACAACCACCACCCCCCGCTCACTTCCCTTTTCACCCGATGACGAACTGGGATACGCCACAAGCCGCGCATCAGCGCTGATCACTACCGGTACACCGCAAATGCGTTTGACCTTGCCGGCAAACTCATTCAACGTCATCGGCTCTGCTTCCTGCAAGGTCAAGTTGCAGGAGACGGTTTCACTCTCCTTCTTCGATGGGATCTCCTTGGTTGACACCCAATAACCATGTTCATGAACATGCACCGCAGTGGCGGCGGCACTATTGCGTAATCCCTCAATAGTTTCGGTCGCATTCGCCATCTCAGTATCCGCCTGCTGATCGACCTTGTTGATTGCCGCACAACCTGACAGACCAGCAGCCATGCAAGACAGCAATATCAATCTGGAAAACGTCAAAAACTGAATAGACATGGTTATTACCCCTGAGCCTGTACATGAACAAGCCGCTGTTCCTGATAAATATCAACAGTAAAAGGACGGTTCGCCATGGTGTAAGCATCGAACAGCTCACTCATCGCCTGAATAAACGTCCCCTTGAAACGCAGGCCAGCCCGGATCGGAAAATCATAAGAGGCATCCCATACCACTTCATAGCCGGACCTGCTCGCCCATGCTTGCGTCACATCACGCAGAGTTTGCCCCGGAGTTGCTGCCCACACCGCAGCCAAAGGAGCCCGCGTTAGCACAGGTGTTGCGTAAACGGCGACATTCGATATACAAACAAGAGCCGTAAAAACATATGCGATTATTTTGTTCATTAGATCTTTCCAAAGAAAAAGAAGCAGCCAAACAACTTATTAATCAGCCAGTTACCCGAAAACCCCACTTACCGAATAGCAATTACAGTATTTCCACCAGCGCGCCGTCAGACACAAATTTCCGGACACCATCGGGTAATTGTCTGGCAAGCGGGCTGCCTATTCGTTTTCCTCTGCCGTCAATCAGACTGGAACCGTGCTTGAAACCAATCTGATCGGGTTCCGCCCCCCATCTCAGCAATTCCGCAAAAGCGCCATGTAGCAACACATTGTCACCGTAGCTGATATTTTTGCGGAAAATATAGACATGTGACCTTGAGATAAATGCTCCCCAGAGACACTTGCCAGACTTGCCAGAAAAGTTGTCACACCAAGCATCGGTGTTCACCCACTCCATGTGCATTGCGGTCAATACCTGCCGCATCTTCCGGCGCTTGACCTCTCCCTGAGCATGATGATTAAGCAGTTGCTCACTGGCTGAAGCATAACTACGAAACAACGCAGCCACATCCGTTCTGGCACGCACCGATTGCACACGGACTTCATGCAATAACTGACCGAAAATCAGCTGCATAAAAAATACGATGACGATCCCAACAATAGCTAATGACCACATTTTTGTTCTCCTGTAAGTTAAAGACAGCAGAAATTCACTAAACCAAACTCATTAATTCCAAATAACAAGGTGCACGGGAGGTGCCTGATCATCAGTTATCACTTCCCAAATAGGGTCGCTGTTTTTAGCAGAGTGAAATACGCTGGTAATGTTATATTTGCGGTGCGGCCCGGCAATGAATGTCACAGCACAAGACCCAGCATTGTGTAGGTGTATATTGGCACGGCCTTCCAGATAATCCGTCAATCCAGAATCCTGAAAAATTAGCGGTAAATCAAATTGTTGACTGTTACCATTTTTATCCGCTTCATACACGGCTAATACGCAACGCATATGATAACCATCAGAAAGCGGTGGCGTGGAGGCGGTGACTCGCACCGGAGAATCCGAATTATTGAAGAAAGGCTGACTGTTTGCCTTACCACCACTGCTGGCGTAATAGGTCGCTATCTCCCCCGTCAATTCAGGTTTCACCCCCGCCGCAGACCAATAGCCGCTGCCGATGCCCGCCTGTTTCGCAAACAACCTGCCACCGCCTCCGGTCGCCTCTCTCCATTGCAAAGCCGGAATACGGGCGCTTATTTGCTGACACACCAACAATTCTCCCTCCTTGCTCATGGATACATTACCCAACGCCGGACAATCACCACCGGCAAAGCTTCCGGTTTTGGTGTTTATCACTAAATTGTTGCCAACAACCACATCCTTATCTGCATGAACATCACCAACAGCCAAGGTACCTTTCCTATTAGAACTGGCGTTACCATCCAGGATAAACAACGTACCATGCGCCGGATTGACAACAATTTCCCCATCATCACCTTGCGCGACATAAGATTGTTTTTCCTGAAAACGGGAAGAAAAAGCCATCTTATTCACACCATTAACAACACCCGCACCTTGCATTGACAGCGTATCCACCTGATCAAGTCTATTACCGCCCATATTGATGCTGGTTTCCATCCGATTCCACTCAGGATGAGCGTCTATTTTTTGTCGGTGAAGCAAATCACCGGCTAATGTCCCTGGCCCATAGGTTGACGCGTCCCGGATGAACGGAGCATAAAAAATGCGTCCGATTTCATTAGGTTGCTCATGGAAGAAACCGGCAAAAGATTCAGGCGCATTGACCTGACCGTAGCTGTTCCAATAAGTGGCCGGATTATGACTGTCACGATCCCGGTAATCCAGGTAGAGACCGCCAACACCAATCAACTGCGCGATTTTCATCGAATGACCCGCAACATCCGGCGGCTTGCCGTCAGCCATTGCCGGAACGGTGTAAATCAACGGATCAATGCGTTTCTTGCCATTAGGCAACATAACAACACGTAATACGCCATCATATTTCTGACCCAGTGGATTGACCGTATTTTGGTCCAGTCCCGGGGGTAAATAGGGGAGCATTTCTGCCCAATTGATAGGCGCCGGAGTGGGCCCCTGACTTAAAGCGGTGTAATTATCATTCACATAATCCGCCACTGCATCGCCTAGATGCTGGATCTGCCCGGCAACCACCTGATTAACCAGCATATCACTCTGCCTGTTCAGATAAACCACACCAACCACCATCATTGACGCCAGCACCATCAGTGCAACCGTCACTTCCAGTAAAGTGAAACCTGCATTACGGCGGCGTATCATTAATATGGACACAGATTCATCATGCATAAATAGCCCTTCTTAAAAGTATGAACATTTATTTCATCCGATGAATTCTTTACCCAAAAGGGATTCCACCCAAAAGCGCTGCGCCGAGCTCATATCCGGCTATCGATGGAAAAACGCCACAAGTAATCCAGCCATCGCCAAACCCGGCCCGAAAGGTATCTGTGGGACCGTTTTAATTTTGCGTCGCCAGCGAATCACCAGATAAGTTATCAGCGTAAACTCTGCCGCCAGCAAAACCACTGATGGAAGCGCTTCCACCCCCAACCAGGCACCCAGCGCCGCCAGGAATTTGGCATCCCCCATTCCCAATGCATCACGTTGAGTCAATCGCTGGGCTATCCACTCAACCAGCCGGAAAAACAGGTATCCACAAGCCGCACCACTCACAGCCAAAGGCAGTGCCACAAATCCGGCGGATTGCAGATTGAACAGTAGCCCTAGCCACAACAAAGAAAGTGTCAGTTGATCCGGCAGCAACAAATATTCGAAATCTATTACCGCCAACGCTATCAACAAAGAACTCAGCACCAACAGCCCCAACAGCGAGTAGCTCCAGCCCATATCCAAAGCCAACAAAGAGAAAAGCACTGCCACCGTTCCCTCAACCAGCGGATAGCGGATTGAAATCATCCCGTTACAATATCGACAGCGCCCTTTCTGACATAAATAGCTCAACAGCGGAATGTTATCGCGGACCGCTAACACATGACGGCAACGTGGACAATGTGAACGGGGAAAACAGAGATTAAAGCCAGCCGCCTCATTATTGATTTCAGAGAAAATCATGATCGGCAGACGGCAGATCACCACATTCAAAAAACTGCCGACACACAACCCCAGCAACCCCGACGCCAGGACCAAACACCCCGCAGAAGATTGCAGCCATCCCATTACCATGATGATCTCCCGACATATTTAACGCAAAACGCGCCCCATTCAGTAAGGAAAACAAGCAGTGAGGAAACACCAACAAAACCAAAGCAGACCGGCCATTTTCCTGCACCACAGAAAGTGCAGCTTGAGAAGTCTTCAACAAGACGACCAAGCTACACATCACATAAAGACTGAATAAAATGACCTAACTGGCAGAAATAAACGTCACCGTATTGGCATCATTGGCATTACATGCGGTATTAATTTGAGCCAACGTCGAATCCGGCTTAATTTCCGTGGCCGACTGTTGCCCCTTCCCGCCACCCCCACCGACGGTCATTTTCGACCAACCCGCCACCCGCAACTTCAACGAAAGTTGCTGACAAGCCTCATCAGGCACATTCTGATACTCAATCTTAAACGTCTGAGCGGTCGCATCTCCCGGCGAAATAAGCACCTTGCCATTCCAACTATTAAAAATAATTCCGCTGGTACCATCCTGAGTCATATTGGCCGGAACAACCTTATAATGGATGGCAATCTTGTTATCCAAACTGTCATAGCCTTTGGCGCCGTTTTTAATTGACTTCAAATTTGCTGCCATCTGAGTAATATTCGACGATTCTGTTGAAATCTCCGACGCCCGGAACAACTTACCAATCCCCGCTGCGGCTGCGGCTAATATCACAATACCAACAATCATCACAACCAACGCTTCAATCAGCGTAAAGCCCGATTGACGCTTGGTTTTGAGTAACACACTGACTTTCTTATTCATGCTGATAACTCCAAAATCAAAATGATAGACGCGCTACAATGCGCGACTTCAGAACTGCCGCTTGAACTGAAAACTCACATGCTTACAAAAATAAATAAAACATATACGTTATAATCACATTAATCAAAATATTTATAAAATTTAAATATTTCAAATTGAAATAAATCTTATGCGTTATAATTTGAAAAATAAAATTGTTTAAAACGTTCAAAAATCATACTATCGATCGTTAAAAACTATCAAATATATTAATTTTCATCGTGAGTATCGATTAAAATTAATGATATAGCTCATTAAAAAATCAAAGGATTTTATTCTGTCAAATAGTTAGAAATGATTATTTATAAATATTTTTAATAAATTTAGCAGGGTTGTTGTTAAGCGTTACTGTTGTTCTACGTCTGTCACAGATCACATTTTGGTGAGAATGGGGGTGGGATACTTCCTATTATCGGCAGATAAAATCCACCAACTTAATGCTGGAAAACCGTTGAGCAGGATTTTGAAGCCGCCAGAAACTCGTCAACGGCTAAAAATGATGTTTGAAATTTTCTATGACTAAAAAACAAACCCTATCTTTTCAATAGAGTTTGTTAACTAGGGTGAGATCGCGAACGTTATTTAATCAAAATCGTTCAGTTTGACCCACGGAGCAACTTATGATCTCATACTCCTTTTTTCAGGAGTGCCCCCATGAATATCGACGCTTTTTCTGACCATGTGCGCTGTTATCGCCGGTGCTGAAGGATGGGAAGATATTGAAGATTTCGGGAAAATGTGCCTCGATTGGCTTCAGCAAAAGGGGCTGTTTCAAACAGGGTTGCCTGTTCATGACATGATTAGTTTCACTACTCAACCGCATTCAATACCATCCTATTCATTAGAAGAAAAGAAAATCATCAATCACATTAACAAATATATCGATAAATATGATTCAAACCGACCATTTAAAGATCTAGAGCACAATATTATCAGGCATGGTCCTCAAGTAAGCTACCCTGCTTTTGCGATGGATAAAGAAAAAAAAGAAATAAAGAAACACGGCGGAATTGTTAAAGCAGTTGCTGAACCAGGCGAATTTCCGGTTGCTATCGTCAGTAAAGGGAAATAGACAATTGCCAATAATATCGATGAACTGAATCAGTTTTATAATAGTATTGGCGCAAAAATGAAAGTGAGCTGGAAACCAGGCGCAGAAAATCCCGGATTCGTTTCCAATCCACAAAAGCCGGGAATGGCCCGATTTAGCCGGAAAAAATAAAATAAATTATTATCACGTCAACAACGTCCTGCAAAATAAATCACTATACCCTATGGATTTCAAGATAATAGATCATCTGGAGGGAACTCAGTCCAATTTTTGCGATCTGAACATCCAAGATTAACGGAAATATAAGTAATCGATATTTTGATAAAGGGATTATTATGCGAATGCAAGTTAAAAACTGATTGAAATGAATGACTTTCATAAAGTCATTGTTGTAAATATAATATTTTCTCGTTTTTCCTTTTCTGATATTTTATTCTTTAGGCTCTTCTATTAATTCATTCGGTAAAGATTTGCCTGAGGAAATCTGAGACAATGTTTTTTGTAACTTGGTAGAAATACTATACCTTGGCAATGAGTGGTAATGACTACCTGATAAGACAGAGAAACAGATTGTGGCAAAGAAAGAAAAACGACCTCACCATGACGCGTTATTCAAGCATTTTTTAACGCAGCCCGAAACGGCCAGGGAATTTTTATCCCTTTATCTGCCCGAAGAGATCCAGCTGTTATGTGATTTAGCCACATTGAAACTGGAGTCCGGCAGTTTTGTGGACCGGCATTTACGTCAACTGCACAGTGATGTGCTCTACTCGGTTGAAACGGCTCGGGGACAGGGCTATATCTATTGTCTGATTGAACATCAGTCCACTCCTGACCCGCTGATGGCCTGGCGGCTAATGCATTATGCCATGTCAGCTATGGCGGCTCACCTGAAAAAAGGCCATACTGAGCTCCCTTTGGTGGCGCCTCTGCTGTTTTATCATGGTGAGATTCGGCCGTATCCTTACACAAACCGGTGGCTGGATTGTTTTACGCTCCCAGAACAGGCTGCCCGCTTATACCGTCAGGCGTTTCCGTTGGTGGACGTCAGTGTACTCAGCGATGAAGAGATCCTGACGCATAAAGGCGTTGCCCTGATGGAGCTGGTGCAAAAACATATCCGCCGACGGGATATGCTGGAATGGGTCCCCCAATTGGTGGAACTCCTGAATGCAGGGTATAATACAACCGAGCAGCGCAATGTGGTGCTACGCTATATTTTACTGAATGGGCATACGCTGGATCTCTCCCAATTTGTCCATCAACTGATTGAACAATCTCCGGAGCATGAAACGATGTTGATGACTATTGCAGAACAGCTTGAACAAAAAGGGCTTGAGCAAGGTATTGAGCAAGGCCGAGAGGAAGGTATTGAACTAGGCCGAGAGAAAGGTAAAGTGGAAACGGCTCGGGCCTTATTACGGCATGGCGTGAGTTTGGACATTATTGTTACCAGTACCGGGCTGAGCCGGGATAAAATTGAAGCGTTAAAGCATTAAATTAATCTTCTCTTTTACAGCAAAATGCCGATATTCAAAATCGGCATTTTTGTTCTTATTTATACCCTATGGATGACGGGGATAGACAATGAGTAGTAATGACTCCCTGATAAGACAGAGAAACAGATTGTGGCAAAGAAAGAAAAACGGCCTCACCATGACGCGTTATTCAAGCATTTTTTAACGCAGCCCGAAACGGCCAGGGAGTTTCTATCCCTTTATCTGCCCGAAGAGATCCAGTTGTTGTGTGATTTAGCCACATTGAAACTGGAGCCCGGCAGTTTTGTGGACCGGCATTTACGTCAGTTGCACAGTGATGTGCTTTACTCGGTTGAAACGGCCCGAGGACAAGGCTATATCTATTGTCTGATTGAACATCAGTCCACCCCTGACCCGTTGATGGCCTGGCGGCTGATGTATTATGCCATGTCAGCCATGGCGGCCCACCTGAAAAAAGGCCATACCGAACTCCCTTTGGTGGCGCCGCTGCTGTTTTATCATGGCGAGATTCGGCCGTATCCTTACTCAAACCAGTGGCTGGATTGTTTTACGCTCCCAGAACAGGCTGCCCGCTTATACCGCCAGGCGTTTCCGTTGGTGGACGTCAGTATGCTCAGCGATGAAGAGATCCTGACGCATAAAGGGGTTGCCCTGATGGAGCTGGTGCAAAAACACATCCGCTGCCGGGATATGCTGGAATGGGTCCCCCAATTGGTGGAACTCCTGAATGCAGGGTATAATACAACCGAGCAGCGCAATGTGGTGTTACGCTATATTTTACTGAATGGGCATACGCTGGATCTCTCCCAATTTGTCCATCAACTGATTGAACAATCTCCGGAGCATGAAACGATGTTGATGACTATTGCAGAACAGCTTGAACAAAAAGGGCTTGAGCGAGGTATTGAACTAGGCCGAGAGAAAGGTATTGAGCAAGGCCGAGAGGAAGGTATTGAACTAGGCCGAGAGAAAGGTATTGAACTAGGCCGAGAGAAAGGTAAAGTGGAAACGGCTCGGGCCTTATTACGGCATGGCGTGAGTCTGGACATTATTGTTACCAGTACCGGGCTGAGCCGGGATAAAATTGAAGCGTTAAAGCATTAGATTAATCTTCTCTTTATACAGTAAAATGCCGATATTCAAAATCGGCATTTTTGTTCTTATTTATACCCTATGGATTTCAAGGTGCACCGCAGCGGCAAGAGCGCGAATCCCCGGGAGCATAGATAACTCTAATGGATCCCCCAATTGGTGGAACTTTTGAATGCAGGGTATAATACAGCCGAGCAGCGCAATGTGGTGTTACGCTATATTTTACTGAATGGACATACGCTGGATCTCTCCCAATTTGTCCATCAACTGATTGAACAATCTCCGGAGCATGAAACGATGTTGATGACTATTGCAGAACAGCTTGAACAAAAAGGGCTTGAGCGAGGTATTGAACTAGGCCGAGAGAAAGGTAAAGTGGAAACGGCTCGGGCCTTATTACGGCATGGCGTGAGTTTGGACATTATTGTTACCAGTACCGGGCTGAGCCGGGATAAAATTGAAGCGTTAAAGCATTAAATTAATCTTCTCTTTATACAGTAAAATGCCGATATTCAAAATCGGCATTTTTGTTCTTATTTATAGGGAGCAAAATGACACCTTAAGAGCATGGGGAACGCGAATTTGTATAATCATACTTACCTATCGATTTTTTTATCATCAATTGATTGATAAAATAGAAAATAATTATCCATTCATAATTTTCCTATCCCTAAAACCAAATAAAACTGCGTTAATACCTAAAATGGATAACCCTGCCATACCAATTAATAATTATCACCCATTAATAATTAATATTCCCCTTAAAGATTCATTGATTATAATCATATCGTTTTATTAATGATGACCTAAATAATCATTTAGGAAAAATTTTCAATATGAATAATAACCTCCATAAGTAAGGTTGCTGCGGTAGCTATACCCATAGCTCAATGCCAGCAAAAACAAGGCGATAGCGCTCTGTTTATCTTTTAAACGTAAATAACTAATCAAGGAAAAAATTATGGCTACAACTCCAGAACAAATCGCTGTTGACTATCCGATCCCTGTTTACCGGTTTGTTGTCTCAATCGGTGATGAAAAAATCCCTTTTAACAGCGTTTCAGGGCTCGATATTAATTATGATGTCATCGAATATAAGGACGGCACCGGTAATTACTATAAGATGCCGGGCCAACGTCAGGCGATCAATATTACGCTGCGTAAAGGTGTCTTCTCCGGTGATACGAAACTGTTCGACTGGCTTAATTCCATCCAGCTTAATCAGGTTGAGAAAAAAGATATTTCAATCAGCCTGACTAACGAAGCCGGTACTGAAATTTTAATGACCTGGAACGTGGCAAATGCGTTCCCAACCTCTTTAACCTCTCCTGCTTTTGATGCCACCAGCAATGAAGTTGCCGTTCAGGAAATTAGCCTGACAGCCGATCGAGTAACTATTCAAGCCTCTTAAGTCTTTAAGGCTCACTTTATAAAGCTGTTTACTCAAAATATTGCACAATAATTGGAGGCGACATGCCAACATATTCATATCCCAGCGTCTATATTGAAGAAGATGCTTCACCGTCACTCTCTGTCCGCTCCGGTGCGACAGCCGTGCCTGTTTTTGCTGTTGCCGTTGCCGCCGACGTCGATAAAGATAAAAATTCATTTATACCAAATGATGCTTCTACCCGAATTAATAGCTGGCTTGAATATCTGACTCTAAAAGATGGGCAATTTGATCCTGATAATACGCTTGATATCTCACTGCGCGCTTATTTTATTAACGGCGGTGGATATTGCTATCTGGTCAAAACCACAGATTTAGAAAAACAAGTTCCAAAACTCGACGATGTCACATTGCTGGTTGCCGCCGGAGAAAATATCAATGAGGTGACGGGAAAACTGTGTAAACCAGGCAAAGGATTATTCGCTATTTTTGATGGTCCAAAAGATCAAATCACTTCGGAGCAAAAACCAGAAAAACGCCTCGAGTCTTATTCCCCGACGCCTTATGGCGCAGTTTATTACCCTTACCTGACCGCTGAATGGGGAGCGAAGAAAGCCCCGGTTGATATTCCACCCAGCGCAGTGATGGCCGGTATTTATGCCAGTGTCGATAACAGCCGGGGTGTCTGGCAAGCACCGGCTAATGTGGCGATTCAAGGAGGATTGCAACCTAAATACCCGGTAACCGATGACCTGCAAGCACAATATAACCAGGGTAAGGCGCTGAATATGATCCGTACCTTTCCTAAAAGCGGCACGCTGGTCTGGGGAGCCAGAACCCTTGAGGACACAGATAACTGGCGTTATATCCCGGTTCGCCGTCTGTTTAACAGCGCAGAGCGGGATATTAAAAACGCCATGAACTTCGCGATCTTTGAGCCCAACAGCCAACCCACCTGGAAAGCCGTGCAACGGGCTATCGATAACTATCTCTATGGCCTCTGGCAGCAAGGCGGTTTGATGGGCAATAAAGCCGAGCAAGCTTATTTTGTTCAAATCGGTAAAGGCGTCACCATGACCGATGATGATATCAAGCAGGGCAAAATGATCGTCAAAGTGGGTCTGGCCGCTGTTCGCCCAGCCGAGTTTATTATCTTGCAGTTCACTCAGAATATCGCTCAATAATGGGAGGCAATATGCCAACAACACCAACTTATCCTGGCGTCTATATTGAAGAAGATGCATCACTGGCGCTTTCTGTCAGTCATGGAAACACAGCTATCCCCGTTTTTATTGGCCGTTTTTCACCCAAAAAAACCAGCCCCACCCCACAAGTGACTCGCGTTAGTAGCTGGCTGGATTTTACTCATCTGTTTAATGTGGGTTGTGTTACGTCAATCGCCATCACATCAACTAAACCGACTCCTCCTAAAAAACCTGAAACCGTCGACGGCGATGTCTCAGTCGAAGACAATCAAGGAGCCAAAAGCGATACAGGTACAGAAACAGAAGTTGTTGCCGCGGTAAAAGCCGCTCCCCATGCGGAAGATAAAGAACCCGGTTATACCTACGAGGTCATTGTCGGTACTTACACCACAAGCAGTGATGCTTTAAAACTTTATTTCCAAAATGGCGGCGGCCCTTGTTATATCCTGCCAATTTCTGATACCAGCGATAGCAACACTTTGGCATTAATCCCTGAGTTAATTGAGCAGGCTTTAGAAATTACCTTAATCGTCTGCCCTGAACAGGATCCTTCTTATCAGAATACGATATATGGCAACCTGACCCCTTTACTCAAGGCCGGATATTTTCTTATCGCTGACAATCAGGATAAAGCAACCGCGCTCAATGTTAGCGAACCATCACAAACCGCAGCTTATTATCCAGCAGTTAAAGTCTCACAACTTATTCAAGCAGAAAATAGTTTGATCGCAGTTTCAGGTTACGAGGATGCGGCATCAAGCGAAGTTAAAAATCTGGCGCAACTCAAAGAGAAGAATCCGGGTGTCTATCAACAGGCTGTTGATGCAATACAGAACATAAGCAACATTATTCCTGCCAGCGCAGTCATGGCGGGCGTGTATTGCGCCACTGATGCCAGCCGTGGCGTCTGGAAAGCGCCGGCGAATGTTGTTCTCAGCGGCATTAGTGATGTGGCCGAACGGCTCACTGAAGATGAGCAAGGTACCATGAACCAAAAAGGTATCAATGCTATCCGCTATTTCACCAACAAAGGTTTTGTCGTCTGGGGTACACGTACCCTGCAAGATGATGACAACTGGCGCTACATTCCAGTTCGGCGTTTATTTAATAGCGCAGAACGGGATATCAAGCAGGCAATGCGATTTGCTGTCTTTGAACCCAATAGCCAACCGACTTGGGAACGCGTTCGGTCAGCCATTGACAACTATCTCCATCAACTCTGGCAACAAGGCGCGCTGGCCGGTAATAACCCGCAGGAAGCCTATTTTGTTCAGATTGGTCAGGGTATCACCATGTCCGATACTGACATTAAACAAGGGAAAATGATTGTCAAAGTGGGGATGGCGGCGGTACGTCCGGCGGAATTTATTATCCTTCAGTTTTCACAAAATGTAGCACAGTAACCGTGCTGAGACGCGGTTGAATGCCGCGTCTATTCAGTCGTTGAGGAGACGATAATGGATATAAAACAGCCTGGCGTCACAATAACGGAGAGCCTGATATCCCAGAAACAGGATAATGCATTTATCGGTGTACCGGTTTTTATTGGTTATCCCCAACCGGCCAAAAATAGCCGTGTCAGCGACAAAACCGCCGTCAAGCTCACCAGTCTGGCCGATTTTACCTTGTCATTTGAGGGATCAGGATTGATGTACTATTCAGTGCGTCACTTCTTTGAAAATGGTGGTCAGCAAGCCTATGTATTGCCACTGGGAACGGATAAACCACTAAACGATTTTCAATCGTTGACCACCACATTACAGCAGGATTGGGTTAAACAAGCGATTACCGCAGAGAGTGCAATCACGCTGATTGTCGTCCCTGATCTTGTCTACCTTAATCAGATGGATGATCCCGATTCAGACATCGTTCAACACGACAAAATTCAATTCTGGCTGGAGTCCTGGCAATCAGTACTCGATCTTTGCAAGAGCCGGCGCGGCATGATGGGATTGCTGGATGCCCCGGATAATCCTGGATTGGCCGGGAAATGTTTAGCGCAGTTTTCTTCAAGTGATCGACAATGGGGCGCCGTATACTGGCCCCGGCTAAACAGCGCCTATCAGGATAACGCGCAAAATACTGTCGTGCTTTCACCTACCGCGGCGGTTGCTGCCGTCATCCAGCGTAACGATAACCAAATGGCCGTCTGGAATGCACCCGCTAATGTCGCGTTAGCCAAAGTGATCAGCCCGATACGCGCTTATATTGAAGCCGATGGCCTCTTTAATCCCAATGGCACTTCGTTGAATCTGGTTCGCAGCTTCCCCGGCAAAGGGATTAAAATCTGGGGATGCCGCACCTTGGACAACACCCCCGGTTCTCCCTGGCGCTATATTCAGACCCGCCGTCTGGTTTCCTATATCGAAGCCCATATGACCCAACTGGGCCGCGCTTTTGTTTTTGAACCCAATAACGCCATCACCTGGATGAAGTTTAAAGGTCAGGCTTATAACTGGCTGCGTCAGTTATGGTTAAAAGGTGGACTGCGAGGCACCCAGGAAGATCAAGCATTTGAAATATTACTGGGCCTCGATGAATCAATGAGCGAAGCCGATCTGCGAGCCGGGAAAATGATCATGAAAATCAGACTATCAGTGTTAATTCCAGCGGAATTTATCGAGTTAAGCCTGACATTTGATACCCGTTCCGGAATCACCCGTTAAATCAAGCAGGGGCAAAATATGAACAATTTATACACCCCGTCGGTGTCACACCGTTTTATCGCCAGTTTTCTTTTTAATAATATCCCCAGTCCGCTCGACATTGCCTTTCAACGGATATCAGGCCTCAGCCGTGAACTGCAAACCAGCCAACACAGCCAGGGCGGGGAAAACGCCAGAAATACCTGGCTGGCTGAGAAGATCCAGCACGGCAGTCTGGTGCTGGAGCGCGGTGTGATGACAGTGACGCCACTCACTTTGGTGTTTGATCGCGTCCTGCGCGGTGAAAAAGCGGTTTATGCCGATGTCGTCATTATGCTGCTGAATGAAAATTCAATCCCCGTGGCAAGCTGGACGTTAAGTAACGCCCTGCCGGTTCGCTGGTCCACCGGCGACTTTGATGCCAATAGCAACAGCGTTTTGGTGAACTCCCTGGAATTACGTTATCAGGATATGCGCTGGTTAGGAGTGAAAGTATGACTGTCGAAATTAAGGAACTGATTATTCAGGCCAAAGTCACCGATGCAACGAATAACTCGGTCTCTCCACGGACATTAGCTCAGGAAACGTTGGATAACGCCCGCCTGATTGAGAGGGTGAAACGGGAAGTCCTGGACGCACTGCGTGAAACAGGAGGCCATTATGAGTTTAATTGAACGTAATCTGTCCAAACTCACCCTCACCGCTTTCAAAGACCGGGAAGGAAAAACCGCTGTGGGCAGTTTACAGGCGATGTACAACCCCGATGGCATCCAGCTCGATTATCAAACCCGTTATCACCAAGATGAAAGCGTTAACAGCGCCAGCCAGAGCAGCCGTTATGTGTTATCCCAACCCGCAGGTCTGTCGTTAATCCTGCTGTTTGATGCCACGATGCCCGGCAACAACACGCCGGTAGAAAAACAGCTGGCGACGTTGAAAGCCCTGTGTGCGGTGGATGCCAGCACCAAAGCGCCCCACTTTCTGAAAATCAAATGGGGCAAAATGCGCTGGGAAAACAAAGGCTATTTTGCTGGCCGGGCCAGTGGCCTCAGCATTGATTACACCCTGTTTGACCGGGACGCCACCCCACTGCGGGCCAGCGCCACGTTATCTCTGGTGGCGGACGAAAGCTTTGTTATTCAGGCCACCGAGCAGCAATTAAAATCGCCGCCGGTCACCGCGGTCAGCGTAACCGATATGCTCTCCCTACCGTTGATCGCCTTAGGTGCCGGCGCTTCTCTGGCAGGCGGCATTGATTATCTCTCTCTGGCCTGGCAAAACGGACTGGATAATCTTGACGATTTCACCCCCGGACAAACGCTGCAAGCCAAGGGGGATGTATGAAAATACCTGCGATAACCATCAAGATAGGCGGCAAAGCACTCAATCAACTTACGGTTATCAGCCTGACAGTAAACCATCATATCAATGGTATTCCCGCGATTAACATCACTCTGGGGATCGCCGGTGATGCCAGCCATATTTTTGACGCTAAAGCTCAGGCTGAACTGGCAAGTTGCCGCCCAAATCATGAACTTATCGTGCAGATGCAAAAAACCGTGTTGTTTAAGGGGATCATCGTTCGGCAAGCGCTTGGGCTTAAAGGTCAGGACAGCATCATCACCCTGACAGCCAAACATCCGTTGCAAAAATTAACCCACAATTTTCACTCCCAACTTTTCAGCAAACAGAGTGATGAAACAATTATCAGAAAGTTATTCAGCCAAACAGGCGTACCGGTAACGATAAAACAAGCGCCTCAGCTCAAAACGGTGCATGAACAAATGGTGCAGTTCCGCTGTCATGACTGGACCTTCCTAAAAAGCCGACTGGCCGCCACCAATACCTGGCTGCTGCCCGGCAATGACACCGTGACGCTGGTCACCCCTGAATCGTTGAATCAGTCAACTGTGCATACGATCCACCCGCGAGCCAACGCTCAGGATGTGGTGCTATTTGAGGCTAATCTGCAATGGGATAACCAACGCAGCCCGAAAACAGTGAGTGTGCAATCCTGGGATATCGCCCAGCAAAAATTATCGCAGGCAAATCAGGCAAAAAGCAGTGGCCTTGGCCGCAGTCAACTCGCCGCAGATAATCTGCAACCACTGACCGGTCAGGAGTGGCAATGGGTTTTCAGCTATCCGCTGGATAACGGACAGGCCAAACATCTTGCTCAGGGCATCCTGAATAACCGGCGAAATCATAATGTCTCCGGCAGTTTTGAAGTCGAAGGCCATGATCGTTATCAACCGGGCCATATCCTGGCATTAAGCGGCTTTGGTCAAGGGATGGATGGTCAGGGAATTATCACCGGCGTGGATCAGACAATTAATCAGCGGCAAGGCTGGCGCACCCGGTTAACCCTGGGCCTGTTGCCGGAAACCGAGCAGGTTGTACCGCCGGTTAAAGAGCTGCATGTCGGTATCGTGGAAAAATACCAAAAAGATAACCAGTCGCTGGGGCGTATTTCGGTCAGGATCCCCGCCTTAAGCTTAACCAACGGTGTACTTTTTGCCCGCTTAGGTAAACCTTATGCCAGCCACGAAAGCGGATTCTGCTTCTACCCTGAACCGGGGGATGAGGTCATTATCGGTTTCTTTGAATGCGATCCCCGTTTCCCGGTGATATTAGGCTCCATGCACAACCCGAAAAATAAAGCACCGATAGAACCCAGTGAAAAAAATCAAACGAAAACCTTGGTCATCAAACAAGGAGATAACCAACAGGAATTAATCTTCGACCATAAAGATAAAACGCTCACACTCAATAGCGGAAAAAACACGTTGTCGCTGCAACAAGATAAAGATATCACGCTTAATTCCACTCAGAATCTCATGATTAATGCCCAGGAAATTAACCTACAGGCCGAAAAATCCCTGTCAGCCACGGGAAAATCCGGGGTCGATATTAAAGGGGCGAAAATTAACTTAACACAATAATAAGGCTGTACGATGACAGACAAAATATTAGCCGATATTTATGGCCGGGGCTGGGCATTTCCGCCACAGTTTTCGATAAAAGATGATTCTCATCCTGAAATACCCACCGGCATTACCATCGCGGAAGGCGCAGAGAATGTTCGCCAGAATATGAAAATCCTTTTTCTCACCGAACCCGGCGAACGGATTATGCGTGAAAATTACGGCTGTGGCCTGAATGATTATCTGTTTGCCAATATCAGTGACGAATTGATGGCAGAGATTCAAACCCGGATTGAAGAGCGGGTACTGCGCTATGAACCGCGCGCAAATATTACCGAGATTCAAGTGAACCAGAGAATAGACTTACCTAATACCTTGCATATTCAGGTCACTTACGCCCTGAGAGGCAGCGAAATCAGCCAGCAACTTGAAGGTGTGCTTGAAGTTAGCGAGGGCCAGTTACGGGTGAACCTATGAGCAAACAACTGGTCGTTGATGGCGACAATTTGCTGTTCGAACCGTTATTCGGCAACCGGCAGGTCACTATTCTGGGACCGGCAACCATTCGGGGCAGCGGGCACGCCCAAATTCAGGGCAAAAAGATCGCGATTGTCGGCGATGAAAAAAAGGTCCAACTCCAGGCGCAATATATTACCCCCAGCCACCCGGTACCCGGCATGGGAATGGTCACCATTGCTCAGTTGGATGCCAGCCAGCAGGCGAACTTTTGCCGCAGCCCTGTCACGGTTATTGTTGTCGGCCAGCAATTTATCGCCCGTTTTACCCCGTCACAACCGGCGACTAATCCGTCAGGCGCGGATGTCACAACGCCCAGTATGGGCAAAGGCCGTTTTATTGCCAGTCAATATATTGTCAGTGCCGGGTAAATAATCCCCTTCAATCTTATTTTTAAATAACAACGCGCTCCTGAAAATCTATCAGGAATATATTCGAATAACAGGTGGTATAAATATGGGACAGGCCGAGTTAGATAATAAACTCTCTGCTATTGTGCCGGATACTGTATTTAAACTTGATGAAAGAAGTACGCTGGATATTTTAAACTGGCTTAAAGCCTACGCTAAAAACATCCCTTTCGATCAAGCCAAAAATCAGTTCTGGGACAGTTTCTATTTTATTCAGGAAAATCATCCGCAGCAATTAGCGGATATTTACCAAAACATTAATCAAGCGGATGGATCTTTACCGGCACATCAAGCTTTTGTATTGGCTTTTTTAAAGCTACTAGAAACAACCAACCGATTATTAAATACATTCCCGGCACGACATCGTGATCTTTATTACCGGGAATTATTGGGGCTGAAACCTAAAAGAGCCCAAGCGGATAAAGTTGCTATCGGTATGACTCTGAATACCGACAACCCAGAATTTCTGGTAGCCCGGGGAACGCTATTTGATGCCGGGCAAGACAATACCGGTAATCCGTTACAATATGCCTCTGATACGGATTTACTGGCGAATCAGGGAAAGTTAACCGATCTGCGTTGGTATCGGAAAGTTGGCAATAGCTGGAAATCAGCAATACTATTCAGTGACTCAGACAACATTGAATTCCCCAAAAACGGTATTCAACTTTTTAGCGAAACAGCCAATGATCTTGAGGTTCAACCTGACCACCTGAATTGGGGCGAAGCAAATATATCGTCATTAACCCATGACACATTCTACTTAGGCTTTACCAATGTATTACCGGGACAAACTTTATCTTTATTCTGGCAGTCAGAAGGCGTTAAAGAACTTAATTTATCCTGGTCTTATCTAAATCAGAAAAATATCTGGCAGCCAATCAATCAACTGATCCACGACCAAACCCGTAACCTGTTTGACCGGGGGATCTGGCGCACACTATTGCCGCTGGATGCGTCAAATCAGGCAGCCTTGATGCCAACGGGACAGTACTGGCTGAAAGCCGAGATAACCAATAAGGTTGAAACCCAGGATTATCCACGAATTAAAGGCATCCTGTATAACGCCACCACCGCCAGGTTAATCAACGTAGAAACCATTGAGCAGGATCACTTTATCAACGGATTAGCCGCAGAAAGCATTAAACAGCCGGTCAACGCATCCGTCGCCATCAGTGGTGTGACGCAACCCTGGCTATCTTGGGATGGTCACCCAAAAGAAACAGCGCAAACCTTCCTGACGCGGATCCCGGCCCGGTTATCTCACCGTAACCGGGTGTTGAGCTGGGGAAACATTGTCACCTTATTGAAAGAGCAGTTTGTCAGCCTATTTGATGTCAAATACCCTTCTGCCAGTGAGTTAACTAAAATCCCGGCGCCGAAAGAACAACAACTGATTGTGATCCCCGACAGCCGCTACAAAGATAACGATGATGCACTGCGTCCAGAGTTGAACCCAGCCCGGCTGACAGAGATGATCGAGTGGGTAAGCCAATTAAGCAGCCCCTGGACAACGATTAAGATCAATAACCCAAAATACATTAACGTCAATGTCAATTACCAAGTGGCATTTATTTCAGGTATTAACCCCGCCTATGGTCATCATCAGCTACAGCAGGAACTCAGCCGAAAATATATGCCGTGGGGAGAAAATAGCGCTATCGGCGTGACGACCGGTAACCACATTGATTATTACCAGTTATTAGCCACCATCCAACAATCCCCTCTGGTTGAACGGGTCACGGATTTAACTTTGGAAAAAGTTATCCCGCCGGTGAGCAAGATCAACGCAACTAAAGATGCCCCATCCACCCCTGCCGTAGGTAACAGTATCGGGGCCGCCGATGATGAAGTGCTGATTTTAGTCTGGTCAGACTCAAGCCAAGGAGTTAACAATGAATAATCAGGACGCCCTGTTTCCCATCGTCAAAGACGATATTACCTTTGATGCCTTACTCACTCAGGCCAAAACGGTTATTGAACAGCAATCCGGCCAATGCTGGAGCAATACCAGTGAAAATGATCCCGGCATCACCTTATTAGAAACGTGTTGTTATGGCGCCTCCGATCTGGCTTACCGTCACTCATTACCGCTCAAAGATCTGCTTACGCCGAAAAAAGAAGAGCAGACATCCGACGACGGTATTTTCCCTAAAGAGTTCGGTCCGCAACAAATACTGACGTGTGGCCCGATCACTACGGAAGATTATCGCCGGGCTTTACTGGATTTACATAGCAGCGACACCGCCAATGAAATAAGTGAAGGTTATTTTTTCTTTAACGATGTACAGCTAATTCGTGAACCAGACAATCAACGCTATGAATATTGGTACAACAAAGAGAAACGTGAGTACAGCTTTAAAAATTCCGGATCAGATAGCCAATTAGCACTCAGAGGAAACTACTGGCTTTATTTACTCCCCAGCCGGGAAACGGAAGATAATAAAACCCTGGCTCAAGAGCGGCTGAAAGCTTTCCTAAAAGATAATCGAAATCTGGGGGAATCCGTCAGTAATATTATCTGGCTAAAACCAACGGATTTCTTATTACAGCTTGATATTGAGCTGGACGATGATGTTAAAGATATTGCCGATATCTTCGCCAAAGTCTATATGACAGCGGAACAGATGGTACTGGCAAAACCATTACGCTATACCACCCAAGTCATGAAAGTGCAGGGTTACAGTAATGAAGAGATATTTTCCGGCCCTTATTTACATCACGGCTGGATACCGGCATTACCTCAAGCCAAAGATTACACCGACTCGACGATATTAAATCTAAGCCACCTGGTTAATCGGCTACTGGCTATTAAAGGTATTCAGAGTGTCACCCGGCTGGCATTAGCTAATCACGACAAAACCATTACTCCATTGCCGGATGATAATTGGTCTTGGAAAATCGCTCAAGGATATTACCCCAGATTATGGGGTAACGATCCACTGGCATTAATTACCTCAGCAAACAGCCCACTTACCATTATTGCCAAAGGGGGCGTTAAAATTGGCGTTTCCAAACAAGATATAGAGAAACAGCTTATTACAGAACCACTGATTAATACCCAACCTGAATTACTGCATTGGGGTAAATATCGTAAAGTTCTGGATTACTATCCGGTAAGCAATAAATTACCGGCTTGCTATGGATTGCAGACCAGCAAACCTACGCCGCAGCAAGTGCAATTACACCAATTTATGCTCCCTTTTGAACAAATGCTGGCTAACGGCTGTGCCGAACTCGCCCTTTTACCAAAACTATTAGCCTTTAAACAACGGGGAGAGACAGTATATGGTGTACAATGGCCTTTTAAGGCCGATACTGTCAGCCAACAAGCCCATCAAAGCATAGAAGCTGATTTAATAGCAAAGCTCAATAATGATTCTCAAATCCATTATGATAAGGGAAATAATAAAGATAAAAACTATGCCAAAGAGCTGACAATTTTGGATTACCTATTAGGTTATTTTGGTACTCATCGCGCAGCCAGGCCATTGACACTAAACACACTAGATTTTCTGAACACCCAACGCGGCTATCTGGCTCAACAGCCGGAACTGACCTATCAACGTAATAATATTCGTATTGATAAAGTATCGGCACTGCAAAAACGGATTGCGGCCCGGTTGGGTTTAGGTGGGGAATGTTTCAGTGACACGCCCGATCTGGCTGAACTGCCTTTCTATTTGATTGAACACCGCCAGTTATTGCCGATAAAACCCGACACAACATTCGATATTGAGAAAGAACCTGATTCTCTGGAAATTGAAGATGACCAATTAAAGATCACACAGAAAAATTCAGCGGACCGGTTATTACAAGGTCAGGTGATTAATCTGATTATCATTGAAGATGACAGAGAATTTACGTTACGGGGCCAAATGATCACCGAAGTGACAGGAGATACATTCTCTCTTGGAATTCGTAACAGCACGGATCTGGAGCACAATCTGCACCGGGTGCAACAGGCATTTGATGATGGTAAGTTGCGTTGGCAAAATAGCCCGGTGTGGCTGGAAGATATGGATTATCAACTGGTTTATGCTGATGAGACGTATAAAAATGTTACCGAAGATGAACGTTGGATTACCTCCAGCACCCAAAGCCCCTTCCCTGCAATGATCAAAGTAGATGACGAAATCACGCTGAAATATGTCATTACACCCGCTGGGCCATCCCAAAAAATATCAGCTCGTGCAGTTCGTACTGAACCTCGATCCGAATATGAACTCAAGGCGCGCGTCATTAAATTTGATCGCATTAAGGGTAAAATATTAATTAAACGCAACAAAGACTCACAGAATAACTTTCCATTAGAAGCAGAAGCCTGGCGTTATCGCTGGTATTTCTCCAGCGAAGAATATGCTGCGGCTGATCGCTTTTCATTTGTAGTGAGTGTCGTAATTAACCGCCAACTCATTGAGAATGAGCATGTTGATCCTTACAAACTGGAATCTTGGGTGAAAACTGAGATTTTGGCTGAATTCCCCGCTCATATTTCGATGATTATTCACTGGCTTTCAGAGGAGCATTTTGAAGATTTTGCCAGCACCTATAAACGCTGGCAAAACAACGACGCGCCTTTAGGGGATGAGGCATACCATATATTAGAAACCTTAACCCTAGGACGTCTGCCTTCTGCCGCAACAGGTATTGGCAGTATGCGAATCGCCACCGAACAGCAGCGTATTGAGGTGGTTGGTGAATCTGAGGATAAATGGAACGAAGACGTCATAAAATCCAATCAGCTCCTGTATGTGCCTTATACTAAAAGAGTAGTATGGGTAGATATTGACCTTAATAAAGAGAATGATAAAGCTACTGTTGTCTCCGAATTTTTGTATCAACCTGTAGATAATAAAGGAAAATTGGTTTTCTTAACCGATGATAAAGAAATAGGGCCTGAATATGCGGTACTGGAATCAGCTAATGAATGGACAGATTACTATATCAAAGTTAAGAAAAACAAAAATGGTATTATTACCGATGAGATATTGCATATTAAAGGAAGAAAAAAAGTAGGCGTTAACTTATCATGGAAAGCAATGAATTTATATGATCTCCCGGCAGGAAATAGCTGGTCATTCTATTATGGATTTGTATTAGGTGATAATCAGGACCTTTCTGGCGCATTATTCTATACCGAAAAACCTCTTATTTTATCACTGAATTACCTATCTGCTTCTAATGACCTTAAAGGAGAAACACGGACAAAATTTGGCTTTCATTTTACTTATGATGGAAATAAAAGATAAAATAGGTTACTCATTTATTCCCATATCATAATGCTTTAAGAATCCCCCTATTATTTAAATATATCTTAGTGTAATAGCACATATAATATAAGGTGATAAAAATGGTAAAAAAATATAATCTGTACAGTGCAGAACTCAATCTGGAAAATATTAACCTTAAATCAAATCTCCCATCAGCAGATGATTTAAAAAAGCGTTTTAAAGAGGGCAGTATTCCATTACAAACCGATTATGCCGACTTGATTAATATTGCTGATATGGGCCGCAGAGCCTGTGGCCAGGCACCACAACAAAATGGCCCAGGAAAAGGATTGAAACTGGGTGATGATGGTACGCTCAATTTAAAAATGGGGGAGATTTCCAGCCAAGACTTTTCTCCATTAATACTAGAAAAAGATATTTTATCTGTAGACCTTGGTAGTGGACTGGTTAATAAAACCAATGGAATATGCGTTGGCACGGGTAATGGAATTGTTGTAAATAACGATAATGTAGCGGTTAAACCGGCTAACGGTATTACCGTTGATAGCAACGGTGTTTCAGTCAAACCCAACAATGGCATCAATGTTGATACTAATGGAGTCTCTGTAAAGGTTAAAGATAAAACGCTCAATGTCGAGTCCACAGGGATATCTGTCAGGCTTGGTTGGGGGATAAAAATAGGTGATGGGTTAGATGTTAAGGCCAGTAATGGTATTAACGTTGATAGCAATGGTGTTTCAGTCAAAGCAGGTAACGGTATCACAGTCAATTCAAGTGGCGTCAGTATTGATCCCAACAAAGTACTCCCCAGAGGAATGATTATGATGTTTTCCGGTAGTAGTATTCCTGTAGGATGGGCGCTGTGCGATGGTAATAATGGTACACCAAATTTAATCGATCGATTTATTTTAGGAGGCAAACTCTCCGATATTAATGGAAAGAGTAATGACAAAGCTTCAGGTAGTATCAATGCTAAAGAATTCAGAATAAGTACAACGAATAAAAAACTCACAATCACAATAAAAGGTACAGAACTTTCCTTAAGCCAAATACCAGAACACAAACATATCGGGGGAATGGCTTACTATGATGCTACAGGCTCAAGATATGGCGATATTAGAGAAACAAAAGAAAGCAAACAAATTGATAATAACCCCGGTAAACTTGACTTTATGAGCGCTACATTAGGTGGAAAAAGAAACCTTTTTTCAGGAAATGATGTTGGCCCTCATTACCTTTACACATCTAGTACTGGGAATGGGGGGGAACACACCCATGCGGTTGATGCGAATGCTAATATTACCCCCCCTTATTACATTCTTGCTTTCATCATGAAAACCTAATATTTATTAAACAATTGAAAATTTAAATCATCCATTAATCATAAAGAGGATATTAATATGACTTCGGAGCCAAATCTGTTAAATCGGATTACCATTACTATTGAAGCTAATAATCAACAGGTAGCTAAAAAAGTATTGCATGGCTCCCTGCTTAATAAAGCCAATATAAATAACTTATTTAATACATTCTTTACTCAACATCCTATTAATCAGGATATCTATTTAGAAACATTAACCTTGGATCTTGGCGAAATAAATTTTCACGACTTTAATGCATTATTTCCCGCCCGCTTCAAGGTTGCGTTGATTAAAGCATTAAACCAATATCAGATAAATAATAAGGAAGAAATTCGCCTGAATGCACCAATGCCAAATAAAATCCCCCATAATTCTTCTTTATCTGACGATAATAATTTCATTGATGCAGAGAATTTCATTAACTTCTTATATCAGAAAGATCCCCAATTAAATCTAGTGGAGGCAATAGCGAGCAATAAAAACAGTGATATCAAGATTAAGCAATTAATAAATCAATTAACACGGATAGAAAACAAATCAGCATTATTATTAGCAAAAAGCTGTTTATCTGAATATAGTCTGCAACGGCTTTTAGCTATCAAACAACCCTCTTTATTGAGCGCCATCAACCGAAAATTATTATCCGAAAGAGTAAACAAACCACAATATCAGGAGGCGTTTGCCTCCTCTGGGCAACTGATACTCAATGCACTGGAATATATACAGCGGCATAATGCACAGGAAATAGTTAAACCCGATGCAAAAATCATCTCGCGTATTACAACTGAGCTCAATAACGGTACACTTAATGCCGCGTCTGTCATTACCTTATTTCGCCAGGCTATGACCGACAATATCCCATTAAATAATTGGCTAAAACAACTCTGGCAAACAGCTGTTATTTCACAGCTTTGCCAACAGCATCTGTCGGTTGAAGAACACCAATATCTATTGGAATGCTTTATACCAAATCACACGGATAAAAATAGATCTGAGATAAAACCCTTCATCAGTGGCGCTAACTCTTCAAACGCTCAGAAATATCAACATCCGACAAATCGAAAAGTAACTGACGAAGATCCGCAAGCATTATCAATATCAGATAACCCATCGGTTATCAGAGGAAATAACCGCAACCAATTTCAAACCATCAACAAACTACACCCTGAGCAGACTTTATTACCTGAACACCCTCTTCCACGCCCAGTAAATAATGCCGGGATATTAATTCTGTGGCCGATGCTACCCACGCTGTTTAATCAACTTGGCCTGCTTGAAGCACAGAAGTTTATCCATCATCAGGCTCAGTTCAATGCTGTTGATTTACTTGACTACCTGATTTGGGGCACCGAAGAGAGACCAGCAGAAAGAAAAGCACTGAATTACGTTCTGTGTGGGTTAATGGCCGATAAAGATATTCAATCAATCCCTATCGAGCCGGAAAAACAATTGATAATAGATCAATGGCTGGATGCCGTTATCCACCAACTTCCCGGCTGGAAAAAATTAAGCCGTAATGATGTCCGCCAACTGTTTTTACAACGACCGGGGGAATTACTGGCAGACGAGCAAGCAATCAAAATCACCATCCAGCATCAACCATTTGATGCGCTGTTGGCTGATTGGCCGTGGCCATTAAATATCGCCAAACTTCCCTGGTTGGATCGCCCTTTACGCATCGACTGGCAAAATATTTAGAAGGTTTATATGGATTACTCACTGACAATTAACCACGATATAACGGCAAAATCACACTGGATTTATCCCCATTTGGAACGTATCGATCTACGGTTACAGCATTATTATTACCAAAAGTGTGATAAATACGATTCCTTACCGGAAAGTTTTTTACTCGCCGAAGATGAATTAGAACAACGTCTGACAAAACCACAGGGCATTCCCCATTGGCTAACTAAAACGGAAGATATTATTAGCGACCCAGAAACAGCGCAAAACCCTGCCCTTGATCCATTGTCACTATTAATTGAGCGTTTTGAACTGACTGAATTTGAACGGGATGCCTTGCTATTGGGTTTATTACCCCATTTCGACAGCCGTTATCATGCACTATTTGCTGCTCTCAATGGTAACAGTAAAAAACAGTGGCCGAGTTTTGCTTTAGCGATTGAACTATTCAGCCAACGCCAAAGTGATCGGCAATTACTGCAAAACAGCTTTTTACCGCAAACACCGTTAATCAGTAACCAACTATTACGAATCAATCACCACGAAGAACCTATCTGGCTACAGACGCAATTTTTAACTCACAGCGCTGTCTGGCATTTTCTATCAGGACAACAGGTTATTTTACCGCCTCTGACAACCTGTGTTTATTGGTGTACTCCAGACTCAGAGAGTTGGTATCCACAAGCCCTTTATCATTCACTTGAAAAAGTATTACTGAATAAAACAGACGATACTCACCCACTGGTGATACTCAGAGGAAAACAGGACAGCGCCAGAGAAATAGCGGTCAGTCATATTATGGCGTCCCATAATATAAATACCTTAACTCTCGATTTAGCTCTCCTGCCTGATGACGAGAGCCAAACCACAATATCTAATTTACTGACAGATGTAGTACGGGAAGCCCGGCTACACGATGCCTGCTTATTAATCCGTAACTTTTCTTTACTCACAGATGAAAAGAAAATATTGCATAGCGAATTATCCACTTTACTGAATCAACCAAAATTAAAAATAATTTGTCTGGTAGAACCGGGAGAGGCATTAGTCTGGATTAAACATCTGCCAATGGTGCAAATTGATATGCCCGCCCTCACGCTGGCGGATAAAAAATCGATGCTGGAAGCAAACTTGCCGGATAATATAATCGAGGAAATGAGCGTCATTCAATTGTGTCAGCGTTTTTCATTTACACCGGAAACATTACCACTGATTATTGAAGAGGCATACCAATATCAAATACTGCGAAAACCAGAAGGCCAATTAGCAGAAACCGATCTGCATAAGGCATTAAGTTTTCGCGCCCAACAGAATTTCGGTAAATTAGCCCAGAGAATAACCCCCAAACGCAACTTTAATGATTTAGTCATTTCAGATGCATTAACTCAACAATTACAAGAAATTATCGCGGCCATTCATTACCGTGATCAAATCCTGTCCGCCGGATTTCGGGAAAAAATAGGCTACGGCACCGGCATTAGCGCGCTATTTTACGGCGAATCCGGGACCGGCAAAACCATGGCCGCAGAAGTGATTGCCGGGCATCTTGGGGTTGATTTAATTAAAGTGGATCTCTCTACCGTGGTAAATAAATATATCGGTGAAACGGAAAAAAATATCTCCCGAATTTTCGACCTGGCCGAAGCGGATTCCGGCGTACTGTTTTTCGATGAAGCCGACGCCTTATTTGGCAAACGCAGTGAAACCAAAGACGCCCAAGACAGACACGCCAATATTGAAGTTTCTTATTTGTTACAACGGCTGGAAAATTATCCCGGGTTAGTCATTCTGGCTACCAATAATCGCAGTCATTTGGACAGTGCATTTAACCGCCGTTTCACCTTTATTACTCGTTTCACTTATCCTGATGAAGCGTTACGTAAAAAAATGTGGCAAGTGATTTGGCCTGAACAACTTAAACTATCCGATGAACTTGATCTTGAACATCTGGCTAAACGGGCTGATTTGACCGGCGCTAATATCAGAAATATTGCTTTATTAGCATCAATGTTAGCGAAACATGATCACAGTGAACAGATCGAAAATAAACATATAGATCGTGCAGTTACACTTGAATTAAACAAAACGGGCCGACTGGTTTTTTAATAAATTAATAAGATTGGAGTCAATATGACAAATATCATTGCTTCCGACAATGCTATTGTTGAGGTTAATACAGCATTAAATAATATTTTATCCCAATATTTAAATACCAATGGGAATAAAATTGATATTCGTTTTGATCTACCTGAAATTAATTCCGTTCAATCGGAACCGACAGTAAGTGTATTTCTTTATGATATCAATGAAGACCTGCAATTACGTTCTGCTGAACCAAGACGTTATAACCCGATGACCAGCACATTATTGCCGGGGTGGGTAAATATCAATTGTCACTATTTAATTACTTACTGGGATGCCAGTAAACCATCAAGCGACAGTTCCAGCCCGGATAGTCAACCCAATAATCAAGCCGCACAAGTGATGACACGGGTTTTAAATGCATTAATCAATAATCGCCAATTAACCGGCATTCCCGGTGCCTACACCCGGGTTATACCACAACAGGAAAACTTAAACAGCCTGGGTAATTTTTGGCAAGCTCTTGGTAATCGCCCGCGTCTCTCTTTAATGTATTCCATTACCGTACCAATGAAACTGCAAAATATTGCAGAGCGTGTAATACCCATCAGCGAAGTCTCCGCGTCTGTGGATCAAAAATCCAACCATGATGGAGGGTTTATAAATGTTCAAAAATGATATTCGTAAAAAAACAATTAAAAAAGCTCATTCCAAAAATAAAAACTCAGATACGACTCTATTAGATAGATTACATCTGGAAATTCCTGATACCAACGCGGTAACAACGGCTTATCAACAACAGATCCCTGAATTGAAAGACTTTAGTAAAATAACACAATTAATCCTCAGCGCCTCAAAAGAATTTGGGCAATTAAAACCGGCAAAGCAGCGCAATTATTCTAAACCGGGTCTAAAAGACGATGGTATTTCTGATGGACGATTTGCTTATGGGAAAAAATCTTTGGAAAATTATGCGGCTCATGCAGGATATGAACATAATGGTCGCTATGAAGATGAATTTGTCAATTTCAAGAATAATGATAAAAATTTAGCTGACGGAAAACTCTTTCCGGGTATTAGCCTGATTAAACATCCGAAGCTATTAAGAGTAAAAAATGAAAAAACAAAAAAACCGGAAACACAACTCAGAGAGGAAGCCGAAGCTTATCAAATCACCGACATTGAATCTTTTATTTCAGGGATAAAAGAGATGTATAACCAAGCAAACAAACCTTTACATCCGATAACTGAGTCCTTGATTAGAGAGCATATTATTAATAATGAAGGTGTATTACCGACAATGGCGGGTATTGCAGGCTTACATGCAGAAGTACAAGCACTTAACAACTTATTCATTTCCGGGGATAAGAGAGCGGGAAAATCTATTGGCAGCCGCAATCTAGGGGAATACATTCGGGATATGTTGGAATCCTCTATCTTTACACAGCGACTGACAACAAAACAAGCCGGTGATGATTTTGCGGCTTGTCATAATTGTTCTGGAATATTGTCATCACCAGTCAATGTTATTACAGGGAAAGTAGCGAGTTCAGGAAGTAATTTCTCATTAGCATTATCTCGATATAAAACATCACAAGAATCGCCAATATAAAACGGTATGTGATTAAATGATTAACTTAAGAGGGCTTATTCATGTTCAAACGAGCTAATTCTCAAACAACATCCAGACGACGTTCTAAAAATACCGCCAAAATATCGCCATTATCAGACTTTTCTGATGGAAATGAGCCGCTTACCCTTCAGCCAGTGAAGAAAGACCATGAAAGCAAGCACACTAAAGGATTAAAACAATTTCTCGCGGATAGAGAGCTTAACAAAGGGCATATTTCCCCGCTAAAAAATAGGGGGTTATTGGTGGCCAGCGAGGAAGCGCCAATTAACCTACCGGCCATAGCTCATCGCTATGACAGTCACCATCAGCTTGCACAGCCGATGCCGCTGAAAGATAGCCACGCCAATCATAAAAATCCTTTCCATGGCGTTATTGCCGGATTTAGCGGCGACCAGGTCACCTCTTCCGAATCAGGTTCGGCAACAATAGGCGTGCATTGGGGAGAAAATACCTTGGATCCCAATATCATCGGTATAAATGTGGTTAATGGCGCCTCAGGAACCGTAGGGATAAAAATTGCTTTAGAGGATATACAACCTGAATGTCCGGTCATTATCACGTCCGGCGCGTTGAGCGGTTGTACCATGATGTATGCGGTAAAGGATAACGATTTCTTTGCCTATCATACGGGGCAAAAACCGGGTGATGATGAATGGAAAACAGGACGACAGGGGGTTGTCACAACCAACCAAAGCCATCAAGCCCTTTTACCGGATAGCGAGCCGGTTACGGTTGGTGAACATAATAATGATTTAGTCAATATTTTCGCCAAGTATGATCAAAGTGTCATTACCTATATGGGAAAACCGGGAGTTGTAATTGATAATACAGCAGAAAATGTCAGCGTTTTTAACTATGACGAAATCAAACCTGAAAAGCTGGCTATCAGAGCGGGTTACAGCTATGCGCTGCTGGCTAGGGATGATAAAGGCAAGGTGAACGTCAAGGTATTATCGGAGGATGCTATTGTTTCGCCGGGCAAGAAAGGCAATACCATTAAGGTTATCAATTCACTTAAAAAACGGTTGTTATAATCTGCCTGAAATAATGGTACTGGGAAAATTTCACCCGCCAATAATATCTTAATTTATGGACTTATACCCAATAGATTTCAAGTTGCAGCGCGGCGGCAAGTGAACGCATCCCCAGGAGCATAGATAACGATGTGACTGGGGTAAGTGAACGCGGCCAACAAAGCAGCAACTTGAAAGATGAAGGGTATATCCTGGATAAATAAAAAGCTGGTAATATGCCAAACAAAAAACACAGTGAAACGGCTAAACATTCAGAGAATAGCGTTAAAAGATCCTCAATACAGACTGCACATGATGAGAGTAATATAGGCAGCACGTCATTAGGTATGGGGTTGGATTTAAATCACATGAGGGGAAATAGTGCTGTTAGTTCAGACCAAATTAATGAATATACATTTTGGAAAGAGAATATTTCCGAATATTACAAATGGATGGTTGTGGTTAAAGGTCACTTAAAAAAATTAGACTGGACCTTAAAATCAATGGACTCCCCTGAATCTGCCGGAAGTAATATGGCTAAAAATATAGAGACGACTGCATTACAAACCCTATTTTCCCACTCCCAATAATAACTTATCTTTGAAATCCATCTATTTTATTGTTTTTCTGATTAATCAGATTGTTATTGTGACAAAATGTTTATTAAAAAATAAGACATGTCTGAAAATACATTTCAATTAAAATATCTATTTTGTGATTCACTCATTAAATACAAACAGTTAAATAGAAAAATAAAAATATACAGCATTGCGCTGTAAGGTAAGACTATTGAATTAAATATAGGCTATTAATATAATTATTTGCTCACAAATGTCATTCTTACGCAAAACAAATAGGTGATAATATGGAAAACGAATCTAACAAAGGTGAGAAGCAAAAACAAAGCTCATCACAAATTGATAATTTGGCTCCGACTAACCGCACATTGACAATAAGTGAACGTATAAAGGCATTGAATGAACAAGGATTATCCGACACCAAAAAATCGACTTCCCAATTTGCGATGCCCTCTTCATCAAGCAGCTCTTCTGTAAATACTAATAAACCAGAACCAAAACCAAAGCCAAAATCATTACAGGGAAAAAAACTGCCAGTTATTACAACTGCGGAAAGTTCAACATCAGCAGCTAATCGATCAACGTCTTCCACTGTAGATTCTGAGACATTATTAACATCAAGTTTTAATGACATAACATCTTCAACTTTATCCGTTGGCAAACATGAATTAGAACTGACAGATCAAAAAGATGTCATTATTTTTAGAGGAGATAATCGGGATCCTGAAAAAATCGTAGCCGCAGGTGGATTTTATCCATGGTCAAAAAAGCATATTACCGAGATTAAGAATGCATTGACGGATGCATTTATTAGTGATGGACCATCAGCGCATATGGTAGGACATGTCAGGAGTCCAAATCAGAACTATGTATCCACAGGAATAAATACAGATTGTGGTGGATATGGGGGACACGCTGCCTACCTGTACAAGATGGAAATTCCTGGACTAAGACCGCAGGAGATGAGTAGAGAAACTATTGGTCAGGAAATCAGGCAAGATAAAAGAGGAATTAATTATCCTGAATTTTTGATGAGCCACCAGACTCTTCAACAATCAGAATTCGTCGCAATGATGCCCGCGCGTACAGAAGAACTGACATTTATTACCCCGATTCCCCTGAATTATATCACTTCATATAAAAAGAAAGGCACAAACACCTGGCATAAAATGCCTGGTCCAAAGGAATAAAAAAGAGATTAACCCGTCTTTATATGGCGTATTTCGTATAATATTTTTTTTGCGCCACCTGTGGCGCACTCTCTTTTATTTTCTCTATCCATAACTACTGCAAACAATCCACTGGATTAAACCATAGCATCTGAAATACCCTCTTCTTAGCGCCATCCCATCTTCAATAGTAGAATAAAGCTCATTCCCTTGTACTCCAATAAGCATTTTAACCTATTCCATTAATAATCATCAGAGTGATTAATTTTTTCCTGATTATTAGTTTATCAGCAAAACCATTCCACCATGACAATAAAACATTCCATAAACATACAATATTATTCAAAATTAAATATCACAAATGTAATTTATCACCCTGTTTATAGAAACAATAGAGAAATGTTGACATATGAAATCATTAACACCTACCATATTAATTAACAATTACCATTATTATTAATTGATATTCCTCATAAGAATTCATCCCCTATAATTATTTTGTTTTATCAAAGGTGATTTAAATAATCATTGAATAATTTTTTAAACACGAACAATAACCTATGTAAACCAGGTTATTGCGGTAGCTATACCCAATAGTCAAGTACTAGGAAAAAAATAATAGACGTTTTTCTTCTATTTCAAATGTAAATAATAAAGGAAAAAACCATGGCTACAACTCCAGAACAAATCGCGGTTGACTATCCCATTCCTACTTATCGGTTTGTTGTCTCGGTTGGTGACGAACAAATCCCCTTTAACAACGTTTCCGGGCTAGATATTTCTCATGAAGTTATCGAATATAAAGATGGCACCGGGAATTACTACAAAATGCCGGGCCAACGTCAATCGATCAATATTACCCTGCGTAAAGGGGTATTCCCTGGCGACACTAAACTTTTTGACTGGATTAACTCTATTCAACTTAATCAGGTTGAGAAGAAAGATATTGCAATTAGCCTGACCAACGAAGCCGGCACCGAAATTCTAATGACCTGGAATGTGACAAATGCCTTCCCAACGTCATTCACCTCCCCCTCTTTTGATGCCACCAGCAATGATATTGCCGTTCAGGAAATCACGTTGACCGCAGATCGCGTCACCATTCAGGCTGCTTAATACATCCCCAATAACAAGCCATCCCGGTGTTTATATTGAAAAGATAATCGTCTGACACGATCAATTGCCAGTACGCCAACAAATAATGATCAACATTGGCATGGCTCATCGGTCCAACTGAATTCATCACCATTCAGTTCATGCAAAATATCGCACTATAACTTGGAGGCAATATGCCAATAACCCCAACTTATCCCGGCGTTTATATTGAAGAGGACGCTTCACCGTCCCTTTCTGTTCGTTCCGGTGCAACGGCAGTGCCTGTTTTTGCCGTCGCAAATAATAATTCATTAATATCAGGTAAGCCCTATATTCGCGTCAGTAGCTGGCTGGAGTATTTAACACTAAAAGGTGGACAATTTAATCCTTCCGATAAACTGGATATCGCACTGCGCGCCTATTTTATTAACGGCGGTGGATATGGTTATCTCGTCAAAACGCAAGATTTAGAAAAGCAAGTACCGGTACTTGATGATGTCACGCTATTGGTTGCCGCCGGAGAAGAGATCACAACCGCCGTCGGAACACTTTGTCAATTAGGCAAAGGATTATTCGCCATTTTTGACGGCCCTAAAACTCAAATAACCTCAGACCAAAAACCAGACGATGTACTTAATCCTTATTCAGCAACACAATATGGCGCGGTTTATTATCCCTGGCTGACCGCTGCATGGGGAGAAAATAAAGCCAGTATTGATATTCCGCCCAGTGCCGTCATGGCCGGTATCTATGCCAGTGTCGATAACAGCCGGGGTGTCTGGCAAGCTCCCGCCAATGTCCCTGTTCAGGGCGGATTACAACCTAAATATCCGATGACCGACGACCTGCAAGGGAAATATAACCAAGGTAAGGCGTTGAATATGATCCGTACCTTTCCTAAGAGCGGTACGCTGGTCTGGGGAGCCAGAACCCTTGAGGACAGCGATAACTGGCGTTATATCCCAGTTCGCCGCCTGTTTAACAGCGCGGAACGGGACATTAAAAATGCCATGAGTTTCGCGGTATTTGAGCCTAACAGCCAACCCACCTGGAAAGCTGTGCAACGGGCTATCGATAACTACCTCTATTCCCTCTGGCAGCAAGGCGGGTTAATGGGCGACAAAGCCGAACAGGCTTACTTTGTTCAAATTGGTAAAGGCATCACCATGACCGATGATGATATCAAGCAAGGCAAAATGATCGTCAAAATCGGTATGGCCGCTGTCCGTCCAGCCGAATTCATTATCTTGCAGTTCACGCAGAATATCGCACAATAATGGGAGGCAGCATGCCAACAACACCGACCTATCCCGGCGTCTATATTGAAGAAGATGCGTCATTATCGCTCTCTGTCAGCCACGGGAATACCGCAATACCTGTTTTTATTGGCCGCTTCCTACCTAAAAAAACCAGCGCAACCCTAAAAGCGGTACGTGTTAGTAGCTGGCTGGATTTTACGAATCTATTTAATGTCGGTTGTATTACGTCAATCGCTATCACATCGACTAAACCAACGCCACCGCCTCCCTCTCCGCCTTCCAAGAACGTTGAAGGCGATACAGCAACTGCCGATATTGCTCTTGACGCAGACGATACAAACACAGATTACACTTACGCTATAAATACAGTTACCTCGACAACGGGCAACGATGCGCTAAAACTCTATTTCCAAAATGGCGGCGGACCTTGTTATATCCTGCCAATTGCCGATTCAGCAGATGCTAAAACTACGGTGTTAATTCCACAGCTAATTGAGCAAGCTTTGGAGATTACGTTAATCGTCTGCCCTGAACAGGATTCTTCCTACCAGAGAGCGATATACAACAGCCTGACATCCGCATTATTGAATACCGGCTATTTCCTTATCGCTGACAGCCAAGACAAAACAACCCCACCTGGCGTTAACGTGCAATCACAAACCGCGACTTATTATCCGGCGGTTAAAATTTCACACCCTATTCAAGCGGAAGAGGAAGATAGCCTAATCACAGTTTCAGGTTATGAAGATGCAAAAACAAAACCCGATGAAGTCAAAAATCTAGCGCAGCTCAAAGAGAAAAACTTGGATGTCTACAAAAAAGCTGTCCAAGCAATACAGGACAAAACAAAATCCAACAACGTCATTCCTGCCAGTGCAGTCATGGCCGGTATCTATTGCGCCACTGATGCCAGCCGGGGTGTCTGGAAAGCACCGGCAAATGTTGTACTGAGCGGGATCAGTGATATCACCGAACGGCTCACTGACGATGAGCAAGGTACCATGAACCAAAAAGGTATCAATGCCATCCGCTATTTCACCAACAAAGGTTTTGTCGTGTGGGGCGCACGCACTCTGAAAAATGATGACAACTGGCGTTACATTCCAGTTCGGCGTCTGTTTAATAGCGCAGAGCGGGATATCAAACAGGCAATGCAATCCGTCGTCTTTGAACCCAATAGCCAACCCACCTGGGAACGGGTGAAATCAGCCATTGACAACTATCTCTACTCCCTCTGGCAACAAGGGGCATTAGCCGGAAATAAACCGCAGGAAGCCTATTTTGTCCAGATTGGTAAAGGTATCACCATGTCCGACGACGACATTAAACAAGGGAAAATGATTGTCAAAGTGGGCATGGCCGCGGTACGTCCGGCTGAATTTATTATCCTTCAGTTTTCACAAAATGTAGCCCAGTAATCGTACTGAGACGCGGTTAAACACCGCGTCTATTCAGTCGTTAAGGAGACGATAATGGAGATAACACAGCCGAGCGTCAGCGTCACAGAAAATCTGATATCCCCAAAACAGGATGACACGTTTATCGGTATACCGGTTTTTATTGGTTATACCTCATCGCTGGTCAATAAAACGGCTATCAAGCTTAACAGTTTGGCCGACTTTGCCCGGTCATTTCCTGAGTCAGGATTAATGTACTATTCTGTGCGCCATTTCTTTGAAAACGGCGGTCAACAAGCTTATGTGCTATCACTGGGTACGGAGAAACAATTAAGCGATTTTCCGTCATTGATCACCGCACTGCAACAAGCGTGGCTGACACAAACGATTTCCGCAGAGAACGACATTACTCTGATTATCACCCCGGATGCTATTCGCTTTAATCAGACAGAGATTTCCTACACTCAAAGAGATCTTTGGTTACAATTTTGGCAATCGGCGCTCAATCTTTGTAAGAGCCGACGCGGCATTATGGCATTACTGGATTCCCCTGATGACCCGACATTAGCCGCTGAATGTTTAAAACGGTTTTCTTCCGCTGATCGACAATGGGGCGCGGTATACTGGCCGCAGCTAAAAAGCGCCTATCTGGATAATGCGCAAAACCCTATCGTGCTTTCACCCACCGCCGCAATAGCTGCCGTCATCCAGCGTAACGATAACCAACAAGGCGTCTGGACCGCTCCGGCCAACATTGCCTTAGCCAAAGTAATTAGCCCGGTACACTCTTATATTGAAGCGAATGCACTGTTTAACCCGGCTGGCGCCTCGCTGAATCTGGTGCGCAGCTTTCCCGGCAAAGGCATTAGGATCTGGGGATGCCGAACCTTGGAAAATACCCCCGGTTCCCTCTGGCGCTATATCCAGATCCGCCGTCTGGTTTCCTATATCGAAGCCCATATGACCCAACTGGGCCGCGCCTTTGTCTTTGAACCCAATAACGCCATCACCTGGATGAAGTTTAAAGGACAAGCTTATAACTGGCTGCGTCAGTTATGGTTAAACGGCGGGCTACGAGGCACCCAAGAAGATCAGGCGTTCAAGGTGTTATTGGGTGTGGGTGAATCAATGAGTGAAGCCGATATACGGGCCGGAAAAATGATCATGAAAATCAGCCTCGCAGTCTTAATTCCGGCCGAATTTATTGAGCTAAGCCTGACATTTGATACCCATACCGGTACCACCCGCTAAGTCAAACAGAGGCAACATATGAACAACCTCTACACCCCGGCAGTGTCACACCGTTTTATCGCCAGTTTTCTTTTTAACAACATTCCCAGTCCACTGGATATCGCCTTTCAACGGATATCGGGCCTGAGCCGTGAGTTACAAACTAGCCAACACAGCCAAGGCGGGGAAAACGCCAGAAATACCTGGCTGGCCGAAAAAATCCAACATGGCAGTCTGATGTTGGAGCGTGGCGTGATGACGGTGACACCACTCACGCTGGTGTTTGATCGTGTCCTGCGTGGCGAAAAAGCGGTCTATGCCGATGTCGTGATTATGTTACTGAATGAAAATTCATTACCCGTGGCAAGTTGGACATTAAGCAACGCGCTACCGGTACGCTGGTCCACCGGCGACTTTGACGCCAATAGCAATACCGTTTTGGTGAATTCACTGGAGTTGCGTTATCAAGATATGCGCTGGTTAGGAGTAAAAGTATGACCGTCGAAATTAAGGAGCTGATTATTCGAGCTAAAGTGACTGATTCCGAGAGTAATCCCATCACATCACAGACATTAGCCCAAGAGACGCTAGATAACATCCGTCTGATCGAGATTATCAAACGGGAAGTGTTAGAGGCGTTGCGTGAAACAGGAGGCTATTATGAGCTTAATTGAACGCAGCCTGTCCAAACTCACCCTTACCGCCTTTAAAGACCGGGAAGGGAAAATCTCCGTAGGCAGCTTACAGGCCATGTATAACCCTGATGGGATTCAGCTCGATTATCAAACCCACTACCAACAGGATGAAAGCGTTAACAATGCCAGCCAAAGCAGCCGCTATGTGCTATCACAACCCGCCGGTTTGACATTAGTCCTGCTATTTGACGCGACTATGCCGGGCAACAACATCCCGGTAGAAACCCAACTCGCAACCTTGAAAGCTTTGTGTACGGTGGATGCCAGCACCAACGTGCCCCACTTCCTCAAAATCAAATGGGGCAAAATGCGTTGGGAAAACAAAGGTTATTTCGCCTGCCGGGCTAGTGATCTCACCATCAATTACACCCTATTTGACCGGGACGCTACGCCACTGCGAGCCAGCGCCACTTTATCGCTGATCGCGGACGAAAGCTTTGTTATTCAAGCCACTGAACAGCAGTTAAAATCACCGCCGATCACCGCAGTCAGTGTGACCGATATGCTCTCTCTGCCATTAATCGCCTTAGGCGCCGGGGCTTCTCTGGCAGGCGGCATTGATTATCTCACCCTCGCTTGGCAAAACAATCTGGATAATCTTGATGATTTCACCCCGGGGCAAACGCTACAGGCACAGGGGGATGCATGAAGATACCGGCGATAGACGTTAAAATAGCGGGAAAAACCCTCAGCCAGTTTTCTGTGATGAGTCTGACCGTAAACCACCAAATCAACGGTATCCCCACCGCCAATATCACGCTTAGCGTAGCCGGTGACGCCAACGAGATTTTTGCCGCTAAAGCTCAAGCTGAACTCACAAGCTGTCGGCCCAATCAAGAACTGATCGTGAGACTGCAAAAAACCGTGTTGTTTAAGGGGATCATTGTTCGGCAAGCGCTTAAATTCAAAGGTCAGGACAGTCTGGTTACCCTAACGGCGAAACATCCACTGCAAAAACTCACTGACAATTTCCATTCACAGTTATTCAGTCAACAAAGTGATGAAGCCATTATCAGAAAACTATTCAGTCAAGCAGGGATACCTGTCACGATAAAACAGGCGCCTCAGCTTAAAACTGAACATGAGCAAATGGTCCAGTTTCGCTGCCATGACTGGAAATTCTTAAAAAACCGGCTGGTCGCCGCCAATATCTGGTTATTACCCGGTAACGAGACGGTCACGCTGGTGACGCCGGAATCACTTAATCAATCGACTGTGCACACAATTAAACAACGTGCCGGTGATCAAGACATTGTGCTGTTTGAGGCAGATCTGCAATGGGATAACCGGCACAGCCCCAAAACGGTGAGTGTACAATCCTGGGATATCGCACAACAAAAACTATCTCAGGCCACTCAGGCAAAAAACAGTCGGCTTGGCAGTGGTCAACTCGCGCCAGACAGTTTGGCAACCTTATCCGATCAGACATGGCAATGGGTTTTTAGCTATCCGCAAGATAATGAACAAGCCAAATACCTTGCGCAAGGCATCCTGAATAACCTGCGAAGTGATAACGTCTCCGGCAATGTTGAAGTTGCAGGGAATAGCCACTATCAACCGGGGGATGTTCTGGCGTTAAGCGGCTTTGGTCAGGGAATGGATGGTAAAGGAATTATCACCGGCGTCAGCCAAACCATCAATCAGCGACAAGGTTGGCGTACCCGGCTAACTCTGGGCCTGTTGCCGGAGACAGAACCGGTGGTCCCACCGGTTAAAGAGCTGCATGTGGGGATTGTGGAAAAATACCAACAGGACAAGCAGTCACTGGACCGAATTCCGGTCAGGATACCGGCGTTGAACTTAACCAACAGTGTACTCTTTGCCCGACTGGGTAAACCTTATGCCAGTCATGAAAGCGGGTTCTGTTTCTACCCGGAACCGGGGGATGAGGTGATTATCGGTTTCTTTGAATGCGATCCCCGCTTCCCGGTGATATTAGGCGCTATGCACAACCCGAAAAATAAAGCGCCAATAGAACCCAGTGAAAAAAATCCAATAAAAACCGTGGTCATTAAACAAGGGGATAATCAACAAGCATTAGTGTTCAATCATCAAGATAAAATTGCCGCCCTTAATAGCGGAAAACATTCATTATCACTGCAACAGGATAAAGATATTACGATAAACTCAGCGAAGAATATTATCACCAAAGGCCAGGAAATTAACCTACAGGCGGAAAAATCCTTGTCAGCCACTGGAAAGTCCGGCGTCGATATTAAAGGTGCGAAAATCAACTTAACACAATAATAGGACAGCAAAATGACAGACAACATATTAGCCGATATTTATGGTCGGGGTTGGGCTTTTCCGCCACAGTTTTTTATCCAAGAGAATATACAGTCAGAAATACCCACCGGTGTCCAAATGGCAGCAGGTGCGGAAAATGTTCGTCAAAGTATGAAAATTCTTTTTCTGACTGAACCCGGCGAACGGATTATGCGTGAAGATTATGGTTGTGGCCTGAATGATTATCTGTTTGAAAATATCAGTGATGAATTGATGGCAGAGATCCAAACCCGGATTGAAGAACGAGTACTGCGTTATGAACCACGCGCAAACATTACCGCGATTCAGATAAACCAGAAAACGGACTTCCCCAATACCCTGCATGTCCAAGTGACTTACTCCCTAAGAGGCAGCGAAATCAGCCAACAACTTGACGGCATCCTTGAAGTCAGCGAAGGCCAGGTGTGGGTGAACCTATGAGTAAACAACTGGTGGTGGATGGTGACAATCTGCTATTTGAACCGCTATTCGGCAACCGGCAAGTCACCCTTCTGGGACCAGCAACCATTAGAGGCAGCGGGCACGCCCAGATCCAAGGTAAAAAGATCGCCATTGTGGGTGACGAAAAAAAGGTCCAATTTCAGGCGCAATATATTACCCCTAGCCACCCGATACCCGGCATGGGGATGATCACCATTGCTCAATTGGATGCCAGCCAGCAGGCAAACTTTTGTCGCAGCACCGCCACGGTGATCGTGGTCGGGCAGCAATTTACCGCCCGTTTCACCCCGACACAACCGGCGAATAATCCATCGAGTGGCCCGGATGTGACAATGCCCAGTATGGGAAAAGGCCGTTTTATTGCCAGCCAATATATTGTAACGGCCGGATAAATCCTCCCTTCAACCTTATTTCTAAATAACCATGATCTCCTGAAAATTTATCAGGAATATATTCAAATAATAGGTGGTGTCAATATGGGACAGGCCGAGTTAGATAATAAACTCTCCACTATTGTGCCAAATACTGCGTTTAAACTTGATGAAAGAAGCACGCTGGATATTTTAAACTGGCTTAAAAAATACTCCGCAATCATCCCTTTCGATCAAGATAAAAAACAGTTCTGGGACAGTTTCTACTTTATTCATAAAAACGATCCTCAACAATTAGCCAATATTTACCAACAGGCGAATCAAGCCGATGGTCTTTTACCGCCACATCAAGCTTTTATATTGGCTTTTTTAAAACTATTAGAAACAACCAAACGCTTATTAAACACCTTCCCGGCACGACACCGTGATCTTTATTATCGAGAATTACTGGGACTGAACCCCAGAAATGCCCAGGCTGATAGCGTTGCTATCAGCGTTACCCTGAATACAGATAACGCGGAATTTCTGGTAGCACAAGGCACCCTGTTTGATGCCGGGCAAGATAGCGCCGGCAATTCGTTACAGTATGCGTCAGACGCGGATTTATTGGCGAATCAAGGGGCGCTGACCGACCTGCGTTGGTATCGGAAAGATGGCAACAATGGCTGGCAATCGGCAATACCTTTTAATCTTTCGGATAACATTGCATTACCTGAAAAGGGTATCCGACTTTTTAGCCCAACAGCTAATGATGTGTCGGTGCTATCCGGTTATCTGATTACCTCATCTTTATTTGCTATGTCCGCCGGAGAACGCCATATCACATTGACGCTGGAAAACGATTGGGAAGGTCAAGCTGAACATCTCACCGCCAAAATTAGTGCAAAAGATCACTGGTTATCGTTGTCGGTAAAACTTATCGACAAAAAGAATATTGAACTGGGATTATCATCCACCGCTGATCCTATCAACCCGCCAGATAACCTTGATGGCATGACATTCGACGTACCGGTATTAACATTAGGCACTACTCAGAAACCCATACTGCCCAAAATTACCGGTATTGAAATCAATATCAACGGCAACCGCAGTGTGCACTATGCCTCTGATGGTGGAACTGAACAAACAGATAAAACCAGTTTCCCCTTTGGTCAATATCCCTCGTTGGGTTCCGGTTTTAATTTGGTTGCCCCTGAATGGTATGGTTCTGAAAACGCGACGCTTACCCTGATTCCGCAATGGGTTGGCTTGCCCACAAAGAGTTTTAAAGCGTGGTATAAAGGGTATACCCCTGAACCGGATAATAGCGCGTTTAAAGTCCAGGGCTATTTAGTCACGCCTCAGGAAAGAAAGAAGCTCACTGGCACCCCATCATTATTTGGCGGAACCGATGTACCACAAGGACAAAGCCTGAGTTTTACCTTACCGACAATGGACTACTCTGTGTCTGATAGTCCATCACCTAATGACTGGCCTGCATCAGTGCGCATAGAATTGGCTGAACAGGATTTTATGCACACCCAATACTGGCAAGATCCGACCGGTAAGAATTTACCCTACACCCCACAAATCAGTGCGTTGCAAATCACATTCAACGTTAAAGCAAAAACTGAGCAATACACCGTTTATCCTCTTACTCCTTTTGGTTGGGGAAACGCGAACGCTGAAACGCCGTCATTCGCTAATGACGCACTCTATTTGGGCTTCACCAACGTATTACCGGGACAAACCTTATCCCTATACTGGCAATTGGTCGGTGTTCAAGAACTTACACTATTCTGGTCTTATCTGAATCAGGAAAATGTCTGGAGTCCATTAAATCAACTGGTTCATGATCAAACTCACAACCTGTTTGACCGGGGAATATGGAGTACGTTATTGCCACAAAACGCGTCAAATCAGGCAACCTTAATGCCGTCAGGACGATACTGGTTGAAAGCAGAGATCTCTCAACAAACCGCCCCTGAGAATTACCCCAAAATGCAAGGCATACTGTATAACGCCACCACCGCTACATTAATCAACCCAGAAACTGTTGAAAATAATCACTTTATCGATGGATTAGCCGCCGATAGCATCAAGCAAACCGTCAGCGCGTCCGTCGCCATTAGCCGTGTGAAGCAACCCTGGGCATCCTGGAACGGTCGTCCGAAAGAAACAGAATCCGCTTTTCTTACGCGAATTCCGCCCCGGTTATCCCATCGTAACCGTGCTTTAAGTTGGGATAATATCGTTACGCTACTGAAAGAGAATTTTATCAGCATATTTGATGTCAAATACCCTTCCGCTAATGAATTAACCAAAATCCCGGCTCCGGAAACGCAACAACTGATTGTGATCCCTAACAGCCGCTACAAAGATAACGACGATGCGCTACGCCCAATCCTGAATCCGGCCCGACTGGCGGAAATGGCCGACTGGATAAGCCAACTCAGCAGTCCCTGGACCACCCTCAAAATCAACAATCCCAGCTATGTTGACGTGCTGATCAGCTATCAACTGGTGTTTGCTACGGGGGTTAATCCCGACTATGGCCGCCATCAGTTACAGCAGGAACTCAGCCGAAAATATATGCCGTGGGCAGAAGATAGCGCTATCGGCGTCACAACCGGCAACCGCATTGATTACTACCCGTTATTAGCCACCATTCAGCAGTCACCTCTAGTGGAACGGGTCACCAACTTAACGTTGAAAAAATCGCCCCAAACCGCAGGAGTAGTCGGTGACAGTGTAGAAGCCGCTGATAATGAAGTACTGATTTTGGTTTGGTCAGAAAAGAGTTCCGCTAATAAAGGAGCAGACAATGGATAATCAGGATGCCCTGTTTCCCATCGTTAAAGACGATATCGCCTTTGAAACCTTACTCACTCAAGCCAAGACGGTAGTTGAGCAACAGTCTGGGCAACTCTGGAGCAATACAGCAGAAAATGATCCCGGTATCACTTTATTAGAAGCCGGTTGTTACGGTGCATCTGATCTAGCCTATCGCCATTCGCTGCCACTGAGAGATCTCCTCACGCCGAAAAAAGAGGAACAGACACCGGACGATGGCATTTTTCCACAGGAATTCGGCCCGCAACAAATGCTGACCTGTGGCCCAATTACCGCAGAAGATTATCGCCGCGCCTTACTGGATTTGCATAGCAGCGATAACATTAACGACAAAAGCACAGGTTATTTTTTCTTTAACGATGTACAGCTAGTTCGTGAACCTGAAAGTGAACGTTATCAATACTGGTATAACAAACAGAAACGTGAATACAGTTTCATTCAGACGCCAGACAGCCAACAGTTAACGCTGAGAGGCAATTACTGGCTTTATCTACTCCCTGGCCGGGAAACTGAGGCCGATAAGGTACTGGCACAGCAAAGTCTGGCCGCTTTCTTAAAAAACAACCGTAATCTAGGGGAATCCGTCAGTAAAATTATCTGGCTACAACCCACGGATTTCCTGTTGCAGCTTGCTATTGAGCTGGATGATGATGTGAGAGATATTGCTGACATCTTCGCCAAAGTCTATATTACAACCGCACAGACGGTACTGGCAAAACCGTTACGTTATACCACTCAAGCCATGAAAGAATTAGGCTACAGCAATGAAGAAATATTCGCGGGACCTTATTTACATCACGGCTGGATACCTGAACTACCTGCGGCCAAAGATTACACCACGGCGACAGAATTAAAGCTCAGCCATCTGGCTAATCGTTTATTGGCTATTCCCGGAGTACAAAGTATTACCCAATTGGCATTAGGCAAACACGATGAAAACATTTCTCCGCTGGCGGACGATAATTGGTCCTGGACAATCGCTCAAAGATATTATCCCAGGCTATGGGGTAACGATCCCTTAGGCTTAATTTCCTCGCCAGCAAGCCCGCTCATTATTACCGCCAAAGGTGGAGTAAAAGTCGCCGTATCTAAACAAGATATAGAGAGCAAAATTATTGCTGAGCCATTGATTGAGACACAGCCTGAATTATTAAACTGGGGCAAACATCGTAAAGTTTTGGACTACTATCCAATCAGCAATAAATTACCCACCTGCTATGGATTACAGACCTACGCGGAAACTCAACAGCAAGTACACTTGCACCAATTTATGTTGCCTTTTGAACAGATGCTGGCTAACGGCTGCGCTGAACTTGCTATTTTGCCGAAACTGTTAGCCTTTAAACAACGGGGAAATGCGGTATATGGTGCACAATGGCCTTTTAAAGCCAATACTGTTGGTCAGAAAGTCCATCAGGAGATCATGCCCAATTTAATCAAACAACTAAATAATGATTCCCAAATTAATAATGATGACGGTATCCATCGGCAAAATTATGCAAAAGAATTATCAATCCTGAATGACTTATTGGAATATTTTGGCACTCATCGCGCGGCCAGACCACTCACTCTGGATTCATTGGATTTTCTCTCTACTCAGCGCGGTTATTTGGCTCAACAACCTGAATTGACCTACCAGCGTAATAATATTCGTATTGATAAAGTGTCAGCGCTGCAAAAACGGATTGCCGCCCGTATTGGCTTAGGTGGAGAGTGTTTTAAAGACAACCCCAACTTGGCTAATTTGCCTTTCTATCTGATTGAACATCGTCAGCTATTACCGGTAAAGCCTGACAAAAAATTCGATAGTGAGCAAAAGCCCGATAATCTGGAAATAAAAAGTGAACCCAATGCTAAAAATCATCAATTAATCATTACCCAGAAAGGAGCGGCGGACCAATTATTACACGGGCAGGTAATTAATCTGATTATTATTGAGGGCGACAGAAAATTCACATTACGGGGCCAAATGATCACCGATATTACAGGAGACGCCTTCTCTCTTAATACCCGTAATAGCACTGATCTAGAGCGCAATTTAAACCGCGTGGAACAAGCGTTTAAGCAAGGTAATTTACGCTGGTGTAATAGCCCGGTATGGATGGAAGATATGGATTATCAACTGGTTTATGCCAGTGAGACATATCAAACGGGAACAGAAGATGAACGTTGGATCACCTCCAGCACCCAAAGTCCCTTCCCTACTATGATCGAAGTAAAGGATGAAGTCACCCTGAAATATGTTATTACCCCCGATGGACCACCGACAACAATATTAGCTAATAGTGATTCTCCAACCGATTATGAACTTAAAGCACAAGTCGTGGAATTTGATCGCATTAAAGGCCGGATATTAATTAAAAAAATATCGGGCCAACAATATAATTTTCCAAAACCAGAAGACGCATGGCGTTATCATTGGTACTTTTCCAATGAAAAATACGCGTTGGCTGACCGCTTTTCATTTATGGTCAGTGTAGTGATTAATCGTCAGCTTATTGAGAATGATAAGGTCGATCCTTATAAACTGGAGGCGTGGGTAAAAACGGAGATCTTAGCCGAATTTCCAGCCCATCTTTCCATGATTTTCCACTGGCTATCACCAGAACATTTCAAGAATTTTGCCAGTACTTATAAACGTTGGCAGAATAATGGCGCACCTCTGGGTGATGAAGCCTATAATATTTTAGAAACCTTAACGTTAGGGCGTTTACCTTCAACGGCAACCGGTACGGGTAATATGCGAATCGCCACCGAACAGCAGCGCAAAGAGGTTATCGGCGACTCTGGAACCGAATGGAACGAAAAGGTAATAGAAGATAATCAGTTATTATATGTACCGAAAATTCAAGCTAATATTAAATCTAAATAAAAATAGTTGCAGAAATTAATATCGCACTATAAAAACAAACCTCAGTTTCATTACTAAATAAAATATCCTCCGATTACTCTCCTATGATCAGGAAATATTTACAGGATATTTAAAACAGAATAATTCAATATTATATATAAGGTCACTAAAATGGAAAAAGAATATAATCTATCTACTGGGCAATCCAATACAGAAAATGCCAATCCTGAATCAATAGGGCCTTCATCAGATGAATTAAAAAATCGTTTTAAAGCGGGCAGTATTCCCCTACAAACTGATTATTCAGACCTGATTGATATTGCTGATATCGGGCGCCGAGCAGTGGGCAAAGCACCAGATCAAACTAATAATCCAAATTCAGCGCTGGAACTGGATAATAGCTCCGGGCTGAAAGTAAAAACTAACCCTACCGGCGGTATTTCTGTTGATTCTAGCGGCATAGCTGTTAAATGTTGGCCGAGCGGTGGTATCACAGTCACTGACGGTGCTGGTCTTTATTTAAAATTAGTAGGGGGTAATTCCGGTAATGGTTGGAGTGGTGTAAGTGGATTGGGACTGGATTCAGACGGTGTAAAAGTTAAGGCGGGTAATGGTATTAATGTTGATGGTAGTGGCGTCTCTGTAAAAGCTAAGGAGAATAATGGCATTAATGTTGATAGCAGTGGCGTCTCTGTAAAAGCTAAGGCCAACAGCGCTATTGCCGTTGATAACGAGGGGGTAGCTGTTAAATGTTGGGATAACGGTGGTATTACAGTCACTGACGGCTCTGGCCTTTATTTAAAATTAGCAGGGGGTAATTCCGGTAATAGTTGGAGTGGTGTAAGTGGATTAAGCCTAGGTTCAGACGGTGTAAAAGTTAAAGCAGGCAACGGCATTAATGTTGATAGTAATGGTGTCGTTGTAAAAGCCAAAGATAACACAATTAACGTTGACCCTACAGGGATATCCGTAAGACTTGGTTGGGGAATAAAAATAGGTGATGGATTAGATGTTAAGGCCGGCAATGGTATTACCGCTGATGGGAATGGTGTCTCTGTAAGATCCAAAGATAATACAATTAGAGTTGATCCCACAGGAATATCTGTGAATCTTGGTTGGGGGGTAAAAGTTGGAGGAGGATTGGATGTTAAGGCCAGCAATGGAATTAATGTTGATAGTAATGGCGTCTCTGTAAAAGCTAAGGCTGGTAGTAGTATTAAAGTAGACAGTGATGGCGTAAGCATTGATATACAATCAATTGCATCAGAACTCGCTAATTTAATCATTCCACCTGGAACAATTGTGCCATTCTATGGTAATTATGATAACCCTCCTTCTGGTTGGGTATGGTGTGATGGAAGTAATGGCACACCTGACTTAAATACTAATAATAATCATCATGACTCAGTTGACCATATTAATTTAATTTCAGGTTCTACGGGTAAAAATACTAATTATTGGCAGTTAGATTATGGAACACATGTAGTAGCAAATGTATATTTCATGAGATATATTATGAAAAAAATAAGTTAGTTAATCATAGTGATATATTCTATATAAAACCCACCTCACATTCATTACGTAAATTCACGACAGAGGAAATATTAATATGCCTTGGGAGCCAAACCTGTTCAACCGGATTACCATTACTATTGAGGCTAATAATCAACAGGTAGCTAGAAAAGTATTGCATGGCTCCCTGCTTAATCAAACTGATATCAATAAATTATTTAACACATTCTTTACTCAACATCCCATTAATCAGGATATCTATTTAGAAACATTAACTCTGGATCTTGGTGAAATAAATTTACATAATTTTAATTCACTATTCCCTGTAAAGCTTAATACTGCGCTAAATAAAGCATTAAGCCAATATCAAATTAATCATCAGGAGAAAAAAACATCCCTAATAGAATCAAAATCGCAAAAAATAACCAACAAATCTTCTTTATTATATGTCAACAATTCAATTAATGTTGAAGATTTCATTCATTATTTAAATCAAAAGAATTCCGCATTGAATTCAATAGAGATTAAAACTCATCATCAAAATATTGACATCAATATCCAACAATTAGTTAATCAATTAGCTAGAATAGAAGATAAATTGGCTTTATTTTTAGCAAAAAGCTGTTTATCTGAACCAAGTCTACAGCGGTTATTAGCGCTTAAGCAACCCGATTTATTAAGCGCTATTAACCACAGACTATCCGAAGGAATAAACAAACCACAATATCCGGGGGAGCCTATCTCCCCCGGACAACTGATACTCAATGCGTTGCAATATATACAGCTAAATCATACACAGGAGATACCTAAACTGGATGCGAAAGTGCTATCACATATCACCACTGAATTAGATAACGGTACAATTAATGCAGCATCTATTATTGCGTTATTTCGCCAGATTATCACTCACAATATTCCATTAAATAGTTGGTTAAAAAAATTCTGGCAAACTATTACTGTTACAAAATTTAGTAAAAAATATCTATCAGCTAAAGAATATCAATATTTATCTGAGCATTCTATTTCAAATCATACGAATAAAGATACACTCAGTGAAAAATTAATTGTCACTAATCATGGCAACATTAATACTCAGGAAGATCAATATTTACCTGAATATTCTATTTCAAACCATACAAATAAAGATACACTCGATAAAAAATTAATTGCTACTAATCATGACACCCTAAATATTCAGGGAGATCAATATTTACCTAAATATTTTACTCAAAACCGTACGAATAAAAACAAATCCAGTAAACAATCGGTCATTCATGACACTAACAGAAAAAATATTCATGGAAACCAATATATTCCAGAACGCTTTATTTCAGGCCATACAGATAAAAATAAATCTAATAAGAAATTAGCCGTTACACACGCTGATATTAAAAATACTCAGACACATCAATACATTGCAAATCAGGAGGTAATATCCGAAAACCAAAAAATATTACCAACATCGAATAACCCGCATATTACAAAAAATAACTCTAACCAATTACATAATATCAATAAAACACATTCTGAATACGCTTTATTGCCTAAACAAACTCCTCTATATCAGATAAATAATGCTGGAATATTAGTTTTATGGCCGATGATACCTGCATTATTTAATCAATTCGGCCTACTTGATGATAAAATATTTATTCATCATCAAGCACAATTAAGTGCAATTAATTTCCTTAACTATCTGATTTGGGGAAACGAAGAAATACAGACAGAGCAAAATATATTGAATAACGTTCTGTGCGGATTAACGGCTGACGAAATTATTCAATTAACTCCGCTTGAACCGGAAAAAGAGTTGATAATAGATCAATGGATAAATACCATTATCAGTCAACTTCCCGGCTGGAAAAAATTAACCCGTAATGACGCTCGCCAACTGTTTTTACAACGACCGGGTGAATTGCTGATCAGTGATCAGGAAATTAAAATCACGGTACAACATCAGCCATTTGATGTGCTGTTAACCAATTGGCCGTGGCCATTAAATATCGCCAAATTTCCCTGGCTGGATCGCCATTTATTAATTGACTGGCAAAACATTTAAAAGGTTTATATGGACTACCTACTGACAAATAACCACTGTATCGTGGCTGAATTACGCGGGATTTATCCCCACCTAGAACGTATCGATCTGCTATTACAGCACTATTATTATCAAAAGGGAGACCAGTACGATTCATTACCGGAAAGTTTTTTACTTACTGAAAATGAAGTAGAACAATGTTTAATATCACCACAGGGTATTCCTCATTGGCTAACTAAAGTAAATAATCCTATTCGCTACCCAGAAATCGAGAAAAGCCCTGACCTTGATGCATTATCATTATTGGTCGAACGTTTTGAACTGACTGAATTTGAACGTGATGTTTTACTGTTAGGTTTATTGCCCCATTTTGACAGCCGTTATCATGCGTTATTTGCCGCTCTAAATGGTAACAGTAAAAAACAGTGGCCCAGTTTTGCTTTAGCGATTGAATTATTCAACCAATGTCAAAGTGATCGACAATTACTGCAAAATAGTTTTCTGCCACAAACACCATTAATGAGTAACCAACTATTACGGCTCAATAACCACGAAGAATCTATTTGGCTACAGACACAATTCTTAACTCACAACGCAGTATGGCACTTTCTATCGGGACAACGAGTTATCCTACCGCCATTAATAACCTGTGCTAACTGGCGTATTCCAGCCTCACATAATTGGTATCCGCAAACTCTTTATTCTTCTCTTGAAAAGATATTGTTGAATGACACCGATGAAATACGCCCATTAGTCATACTCAGAGGAAAACAGGACAGCGCCAGAGCATTAGCGGTCAACAATATTATGGCAGCTCATGGTATTCATACCTTAGTCCTGGATTTAGCCCATCTGCCCGACGAAGAAAATAGTGTCACAATATCCATACTAACGGGCGCAATACGGGAAATTCGGTTACACGATGCTTGTTTACTCATCCGTAATTTTTCTTTGCTTGCAGAGGAAAAGAAAAGATTACACCATGAATTATCTGTTTTACTGAACCAGCCGAAATTAAAAATAATTTGCCTGACAGAACCGGGAGATACATTAGTCTGGCTTAAACATTTACCAATGGTGCAAATTGATATGCCAATAGCAACTTTAGCAGAGAGAAAAACAATGCTAAAAGCAAGTTTACCGGAGAATGTCGCTCAGGAAATCAATATTACTCAGCTCTGTCAACGTTTCTCCTTTACCGCGGAAACATTACCGCTCATTCTTGAAGAAGCGCATCAATATCAAATAATTCGGCAACCAGAAGATCAAATAAAAGAAACAGATCTGCGTAAGGCATTAAGTTTTCGCGCTCAACAGAATTTCGGTAAATTAGCCCAACGAATCACCCCAAAACGCAATTTTAATGATTTAGTGGTTTCAGATACATTGGCGCAACAGTTAAAAGAAATCATTGCAGCCATTCATTACCGTGACCAAATCCTAAGCGCTGGATTTCAGGAAAAAATCAGCTACGGTACCGGCATTAGCGCATTATTTTACGGAGAATCGGGTACCGGTAAAACCATGGCCGCTGAGGTGATTGCCGGTTATCTTGGGGTTGATTTAATTAAAGTGGACCTCGCTACCGTGGTAAATAAATATATCGGTGAGACGGAAAAAAATATCTCTCGTATTTTCGATCTGGCCGAAGCGGATTCCGGCGTGCTATTTTTCGATGAAGCGGATGCTTTATTTGGTAAACGCAGTGAAACCAAAGATGCCCAAGACAGACATGCTAATATTGAAGTTTCTTATTTATTACAACGGCTGGAAAATTATCCGGGATTAGTCATTTTAGCCACCAATAACCGCAGTCATTTGGACAGCGCGTTTAACCGTCGCTTTACCTTTATTACCCGTTTTACTTATCCCGATGAAGCATTACGTAAAAAAATGTGGCAAGTCATTTGGCCGGAACAACTGACACTATCCAATGAAATTGACTTTGCCCATCTGGCTAAACGATCTGATTTAACCGGAGCAAACATTAGAAATATAGCTTTATTATCATCCATATTAGCCACAAATGATAATATTGGACAAGTTGAAAATAAACATATAGAACGGGCCGTGATACTTGAATTAAATAAAACAGGCCGATTAGCATTTTAAAAATTAAGCATAATTGGAGTCAACATGACAACTATAATTTCTTCTGACAATGCGATTATCGAGATTAATAAAGCATTAAATGAAATTCTAATTAAATATTTAAACATTCCTGGTCAGAATATTGATATCCGCTTTGATCTACCCGAAATTAACTCTATTCAATCAGAACCAACAGTCAGTGTATTTCTTTATGATATACATGAAGATCTACAATTACGATCCGCCGAATCAAGACGTTATAACCCGGCAACTAACACATTATTACCGGGATGGTTCAACATCAATTGTAACTATTTAATGACTTACTGGGATGCCAATAAACCGTCCAGCGACAGCTCCAGCCCAGACAGCCAGCCGGATAATCAGGCGGCACAAGTGATGACCCGAGTTTTAAATGCATTGATTAATAATCGTCAATTAACCGGCATACCCGGCGCATATACCCGCGTAATCCCACAACAGGAGAATTTGAATAGCTTAGGTAACTTTTGGCAGGCTCTTGGTAATCGCCCTCGCCTCTCTCTATTATATTCCATTACTGTACCAATGAAATTGCAAAATATTGAAGACAGCGTAATACCAATCAGCAAAATCTCCGCTTCTGTAGACCAAAAACCCAGTCTGGATAATTCACAAATAAATCAGGCTTTAATAGATAAATTATGCGTGGAATTAGGCGGCACAGAAGATGTACGTCTTGCCCTTGCTAAAGTGAATCTGACAACCGAGCCTGATACAGAAAATAATCAAAATCAAGAAGATGAAAGTGTTATTGTTGAAGTTTCCGGTATGACGAGTGCAACGTATTTACCACAAATAAAAGATACACTTGAAAAATGGAAAAACAGCCAAGCGGCTATTGTTAAGATAAACAGTGTTGGCATTGTTGTTTCTAAAGAAAATGCTGATAAGTTAATTGGGATTTAAAATTATTTTTATACTAAAATAAAAAACAATCACTCACCTAACAAATAATTATTTATTAAAACTAATGATTTTTAATATGTTTATTTCAGCTTTCCATGTTATAAAACTGGTTAAATTCCAGAGGAAAAGAGCCAATTAATGCTCATAAGCTAAAAAAATTATTAAATAATGAATTCAATATATTATTTGAAAGTGAGCAAAAGGAACTCATTGCAGAATTACTTGAAATAAATAAAAACATATCAAATGTAAAGTTAGATAAATTTAAAAAATATCAAGGAGTTAATATTTATTTAAGAGAATATGATGAAAATATTAAAAACTTAAAAGCTAAACTTGGGATCTGATTTTCATTAATATATTAAGGAGCGATTATGCCTATATTATATAAAGACCAAGAAAACATCAGTAAAACTAACAAGAATAGATGGCAAAAAGATGATTCAGATGAGGACAGCCAACTACCAAATGAATCCCTTACTCTCCAGCAAGATAAAAAAGGCCATACCGACAGGCAGATGAAAGGATTAAAACAATTTCTTGCGGATAAAAAAATTAACAAAGGGCACATTTCTCCGCTGGAGAATAAAGGGTTATTAGTCGGTAGCAGTAATACACCTATCAACGTAAAAGTTACAGCTCATCGTTATGACAGTAACCAAGAGCTTGCACATGCGGTTTCCTTAAGAAATGAGGAAAACTCTTTTCATGATGTGATTACAGGATTCCATGGGGACCAAGTGACATCTTCAGAATCGGGCTCGGGAACAATAGGAATACATTGGGGAAAAAACACGTTGGATCCCAATATTACCGGTATTAATGTAGCTAATGGCGCATCGGGAACCGTAGGAATAAGAATTGATTTAAAAGATATTCAACCCGGATATCCGGTTATTGTTACATCCGGCGCGTTGAGCGGTTGTACCATGGTATATGCCGTGAAGGGTAACTATTTCTTTGCCTATCACACAGGGCAGAAACCCGGTGATGATGAATGGAAAACAGGTCGGCAAGGCGTTACCGCTACCAATCAAAGCCATAGAGCCCTTTTGCCAAACAGCGAACCCATTACGGTTAGCGAACATAACAACGATTTAATAAATATTTTTGCAACATATGATCAGAGTGTTATTACCTATATGGGAAAACGAGGAGTTGAAATTAACAATCCAGCAAAAGCAGAAAATGTCAGCGTTTTTAACTATGACGAAAGCAAGCCTACAGAACCCTATCTTGGCAGGGTTGGCTACAGCTATGCGCTACTGGCTAACGATAAAGGAAAAGTGAACGTCAAAGTATTGTCGGAAGATGCTATTGTTCCATCAAACAAGAAAGGCAATGCCATTAAAGTTATCAATTCACTCAAAAAACGGTTGTTATAACCATCAGAGGTTATTATTACCTAATATATTAAGGAGAAATTATGCCTACATATAAAAACCAAGAAAAAACGGATAAATCTTGGCTAAAAGACAATTCACAGCAACTTTTAGCTTATAATCAACTTCCTAAAGATGATGATAATTATGATTCAGATGAAGACGAAGATGGTCCATTACCAGATGACATAATTTCCGGTCAATTGAAGACTTTAGAATATCACACAGTAGCCAAATTTATTAAAGAAGCAATAGATCCAGAGGCATCTTTCATTTTATATCGTGGAGTCAGTAGTAAAACAGCCTTCGACATGTATAAGAATAGTAGTGCAGGAGGAGAACCTGCCAATATCGATAGTCCTCCTCCCACAACAGAAAATGCTCGCCAACAAGTAGGAAAAGGTGCATATTTGCCAGAGTTTTCGGTAGATGAAAGTGTATTTGATCGTTTCTCAAGGAACAGATATGGAGTAGTCGTTAAAATAAAATCAAAATATTTATCACTGGGTAGTGAAAGTGAATCAGGTTTTGTCACCAATAAAGATGCACCTATAGAAATTTTAAAAATATATGACAGGACGTTTGGCAAGGCTGAAAAGTCCTTGCCCAATGCATCATAATTTAGGATAAAAAATATTACCAGTTATTATGTGAATCTACCCTCTTCAATATACTTCTTACATCAACCTAACAGGTGATAATATGGAACACGAATATAGCGAAAAAGAACAGCAAAAACAAAAAAGACGCCAATTACAGTCAAATAACGCAACTCATCATGATAGCAATCCATTGGAATTAGAACTGGAGAAAAATTCCAACTCCGTCACACCTGCCGATCATCATAAAAAATGGTTTACTTATGAAGGTGATAAAGAGGTGGAACTGACTACAGAAAGAATGAAAGAAATATTCTCCAATAAACAGCCTAAAATTATTATTGCTGGTGATGGTCATAATAAACCACCATTTCAATACGCAAAAAATATACCTGATGTTAATAGTAGTTTTGATGCTGGTACACTTCAACTTTATATTGAGGCAACAGATGAACAGATAAATGAAAATAAAGTAGAATATATACCAAAAGAATTTATGGCAAAACCAGGACTATTTATGAATAAAAATAGGCGGGCTGAAATTGTTGGATGGGAGGATTCAGCGTTATCCAATGCCATGAAAGAGATGTTTGATCTATCGATGACATCAATAAGTGAACCAACGAAGTTAACAGAAAAAGATATTTCTTCATTTTATGAATTCTATATGATTGCTATCCAGAGTTTTTTACCTAATTTCAAAAAACTAGGCAATGAATTGAATGAAATTATGGCGAAAGCCGGCAGTAAAGGGGAACTGGAGAACGTTGCGCCAGAAATGCTCCGCTTTACTTCGGGTACATGGCGCGATGAATACATCAATCCAACGTTAGCAGAGAAAATTGCAAAACACGCCGCTGAAAAGGAAAATCATACATTTGTCGTCTCCATAGGAGATGCTCACCTAAGTATTAATCCTATGCAGGAACATTTAAATAAAATGAGGGAAAAATTTAACTTTAAACACCAAATTATATTTACCCGAGATAAGGCACCTACACTTCCTATCATCTAAAAGGAGGAAAGAGAAATAGGTAGATATATAATCACCATTTTTATTAATATATTTAAAGTTGATCTCATTATCTCTTAGATGAAAGTGAAATACTAATGGCAATTTAATTTATATTTTACTTACTCCTAATATATCCTTTATCAGAAATTTAGGTGATAATATGTTTTCCATATTCAATAGAAAAGATAACCACTCAAGTAAAAAAGCAAACTCAATGAAATACGAAGCAGCCAAAACAGACCATCAAGGAGAAATTCCCACCGATTCACTTTTTAATTCTAAATTCCATATGACTGGAAAAAATGAGGCTGTATCAGAGACTGATAATTTATGCAGCAGCAATATGAGAGGTCCCGCTTTTAGTAAGCAACCGAATATACCTAATGAGTTTCAACATTTGCATGATCCTAAAATAAGTATTTTAACCAAACAACAGCTCAAAAGAAGAAATACCAGTGGAAAAAATTGGCATTCTATATTATTTAATGGTAAAGAAATTTATGGCTCAGATACCGCAATAACAGCTTATGATTTAAATCACCCGATAAGAATGATTACATCCAATCCTGATTATGACGGTAAACCAATTTTAATCTTAACGGGATCTCACGGTGATGCTTTTGGGTTTAATTGGGATGCTAATACAAATGGAGTTAGAAGAAAGGACTTGCGTGAAAAGCTATTTTTTAACGAAGACAGAGATGACAGAAAAGGTGAATATGATAAGAGTGAACCAATACATATCAAAGATGTCAGAAAAACTACCTATCAGGAGATGGAAGAAATTATTAACTCTCCAGATTATCATGTTATTTTAGGCTATTGTTTTAGCCGTAATGATCAAGCTTTGCGCTTTTATACCAATACAAATCCAGTAAAAAGTTATATTGATAATTAACTAAAAGTAGGACGCAGAAGTGGTCAACAATAACTGTAAAATATCGGGCTAAACATCTATTGCGCCATCCGTGGCGCACTCTCTGCAATTTCAAAGCATTAAATTATATCCCTCATAATGTAGGGATACTTATCTATCTAACTTAAATACATTATGCAGTGCCCTTTTCCTATCCCTCTCTTAACTACCCACAGCAGAATATAATTTTAACCCCAACCGTCAAATCACTCTTAATAATATTAAGAAAAATTGGAATATCCTTGTTAATCTAATCTATATATTATTTACGTAGACTCTTTACCAAATAATCAATAGGAAATAATATGATGCATAAATACAATCAAGAAGATAAGTTAATCCCTGAAAACTATAATTTAAACTCTGCAAAACTAGTGGATGATATTATAAAATTACATAATAATTCTAAGGGTAACAAACTACTTTGGCATGACAATTGGGAAGATAAAATCATCGATAGAGATCTAGATATTATACTTAAAATGATTGATGAAAATGTTTCTCAATTCGGAGGGCTTGAAGCATATAAAGATATCGTCGGAGTAAATCCTTACGATCCTACCGAACCCGTTTGCGGTTTGTCTGCACAAAATATATTTAAATTAATGACCGAAGGAGAACAGGCTGTTAATCCCGTAGAGCAACTTAAAAAAGAAAAAATAAATGGCAATGAATTTTCCGTAAAACTTAATCAACTCAACAGTTCAAGTAGTTATGTTGCATTAGTTAATGATCACCGATTTGGACATATGTTTCTAATTGACATTCCATCAACCAACCAGGAGATTGTAGGATATATTTATCAGTCAGATTTAGGCAATGGAGTATTACCTGCACTTAACATAGCAGATTGGTTAAATTCCAGAGCAAAGGAACCCATTAATACTCATAAACTAAATCAATTATTAAGCAATGAATTTAATGAATTATCTAAAAGTGAACAAAAAGAATTAATTGCTGAATTGCTTGAGATAGATAAAAATATTTCCTGCGTAAAGCTAGATAAGGTCAAAAAAGATAAAAATGTAGATATTTATCTAAAAGAATATGATAAAAATAATTTCTTTGAAAATATTGAAATGTTAAAAGACAAACTTGACATTTGATTTCAATTAAATAACCCACTCTCCATTCAAATATTAAATTAAGGATAATGATAGAAATTTAGCTAAAGGAAAACTATTTCCCGGTATTGACTTGGTTAAACACCATAAAGAATTAATAAAAAAAATGGACAGGGACAAACGGAAATTCAACCAACAAATGAATCTATAGCTTATATAATCACTGACTCTACATCCTTTATTTCAGGGATAAAGGATATGTATGAGAAGGCAGGAAATCCTTTACACCCAATAACTGAATCCTTAATTAAAGAGCATATGATTAATAATGCAGGTGTATTACCCACGATGGCGGGTATTACTCAGCGACTGACAACAAGACAAGCTGGAAGTGATTTTGCTGCTTGCCATAATTGCTCTGTAATATTATCAGCACCAGTCAATGTTGTTACTGGTAAGGTAGAAAGTGCGGGAAGTCATTTTTCATGAATTTACCAATAAAACGCTTATTTATTTAATTATCTTTCCTGAAAATTTCCGCCACTTACCTGCTCTAATGATTTAAGTAAATGTTTCTCATTAGCTGGCGATCGTAACAAATAAATAATAAATCCCACTGCTCTCTATTTCTATCTCCATAGATATTTCATTCGAATATTGCAAAAAATAATCTAAAATTATTTTCCAAACCATAACTGTTTTATTTATTAATATAAACAACCCACTAAACATTTAACAGTCACTATTATTAATTGATGTTGCGTCTAAACACTCATCTCCCATAATTATTTTGTTTCACAGAGAATTATTTAAATAACTATTGGATAAATTTTTGAATATAAATAATAACATCTATAAATCATGTTATTGCGGTAGCTATACCCTTGAATCAAAACTAATGAAAACAAATCAATAAACGTTTTTTATATTTTAAATGTAAATAGTAAATAAAGGAAAAAATCATCAATTTCATTGTTGAACAAAAAAACTCAATATCATATACAAGGTGATTAAAATGGAAAAAGAATATAACTGGTCAACTTCAGAGTCCAATACAGAGAATACCAATACTATGGATCACCATACAGTTGGTAAAACACCCAGTCGGACTGATAATCTAAATTCAGCGCTAAAACCGGGTGATGACTATACACAGGCAATAAAAATTAACCCTAACGGTGGCTTAACAGCAGATAAAGACGGATTAAATGTAAAAGCGGGTAATGGTATTAAAGTAGACAGTAGCGGCATCAGTATTGATCCCGATAATGTACTACCAAAAGGAATGATTATGATGTTCTCCGGTGAGGATGCTCCTACCGGCTGGGCTTTTTGTGATGGTAATAACGGAACACCAGATTTAAGAAGCCGTTTTGTTATGTGTGGTGAAACTCTTTCTGAGACAGGGCAAAGCAGTAGTAAAGCTAATGGTAGTGGCAGCGAAAAAAGCTTTTCCAAAAATACAACATCAACTGTGGCTTCGGTAAATGTTACTGTGGAAAATACAACATTAACAGAATCACAAATACCTAGTCATAAACATATTGAGGGTATGTCTTATTGCTTCTGGACTGGAATGAAATATGGTTATAGCCATTATCCCCGAACCGAATTTCAAATAGATATTAGCGGTAATAGCTCAATATGGCAGAAACCTACACTAGGATCTAATATTTATGCCAACACATCAAACACAGGAGGAGGACAAGGACATAACCACCCGGCAACGGCATCGTCTCTTGCACATGATCATAGTGTTGATATTATTCCACCTTATTATTTATTGGCTTTTATTATGAAACTTTAATTCCATTTCACCAAAAAGATTTAAATTATCTCTTATTTTCTAACCACAAAGGATACATAACAATGAATATATCTAGTTATTTCTTCCTAAATGAAGAGAACATTAAGTTCAATAATCAATGTTTAAATACATACATGGATTATCCCCAACCCATCGGTAAAGATTGGCCCAACCTGCCTACCGGGTTCCAAAGATATATTGACGATGTTATTAATTTAAATGGTTTTTTATATTTTTTTAAAGGTTCACTATATCTTAAATTCGATATCGAGAAAGCACAGGTCGTTGATGGCCCAAACTTCATTATAGATGGCTGGCCTGGATTAAAAGGAACAGAACTTGAAAATGGAATAGATGCAGCCATAGAATTGACCACCAACACCGTTTGTTTCTTTAAAGGTAGACATTGCATAGATTACACCATCGATTTACACACAGTTAAGATAAGTACTATTTCAGACCGGTGGGGAATGACAGAGGAATATGAAAAATTTAGTAGCAATCTGGATGCTATTATTTCATGGCCAGATATCGATGGAAATTTTATTTATTTTTTCAAAGGTGATTCTTTTATTCGGTTCGACCCAAATTTGAATGCACTTGATGCCGGGCCTATCATTATCTCCAGCGATAATAATGGTTGGAGAGGATTAGCCTTCAAAAATGTTCAAGCGGCAGTATCGATTGATACCGATTTATTAGGCAGTCACCGTGGCAATAATGGGGGCAATAGTAGCGTCTGTAGTGGAACATGTGGTACTAATGACACGGGTAAACATTGTTTCAAGTTACCTCAAAGTATTAGATTTGGCTTGACAGCCTACGCTAATACAAATATTCCGCAAACTGTAAAAGTATATATTGATAATCTTCTGGTAGATACATTAACCGGTAAAGGGCAAAATAATCTAATGGCGACTAAAGCCTACACATCAGGTACAGGCAAAATCTGTATTGAAATTGAGGGGGATGGCAAACCATGCAAGCTGCGTTATTTCGATAATATATTTGATGGCAAACCGGGAACCGCTATTATCAGCGCTGAAAATGGTACCAATGATAATTACAATGATAGTGTGGTGTTCTTGAATTGGCCGCTGACATAAACTAAAAACTCTCGGTTTCGAATAATAATTGCGCCATTCTTGGCGCTTTTTCTTTATTAAAACATTTATTTATCTGACTCTCTTGCCTGCAAACTCCCACCACTTACCTGCTCTAATGATTTAAGTAAACTCGCTCACCCCGGTCACATAGTTATCCATGCTCCCGGGGATTCGCTCCTTTGCCGCTGCGATGCATCTTGAAATCCATAGGGTATAACTAAAATATTATACTACTGACTCACAACTTGATCTTTAGGGTTAAATGCAAATACAGCATCTGTTGCCTGTTTTACATTTATACCGCTAGGTAATTCGATTTTAACAATAGGTAAAAATTTACCTGTTGCATCTTTATAATCACGTTGATCTTTTTGTGCATTAATTAAACCTGGATCTTTTGAATAAAAAAGGGCTTCAATAGGTACTGTTTGTGGCTGATTCTCATCCCAAGGTTGAACCACTATCTCATTATAATTTAAACCATTACCATGATAAGGCATTGCAAGTAATGTTTGATAAAAAGCATCTGCTGGATTTTTAGCCGTCGATCTAACATCAAATGCACAGATTCCCCATGCAGATTTTCTTGCAATAGCTTTATTTAATTGATGAGCTGTGAAAACACCAAAATCTTGGCAGGATTTCCCATCCGAAGGTTTAGGCGGTGCACCACAGTAATTTCCCTGACGCGCCCAAGTATTTGCATCAAGAACATAGGAGCATAATACAGGAACTTTAACCTTATCTTCAGGGGCCATCTGTTCAGGAAAAAGAATAAAACCATTAACGCTAGCAAATGTATTGCCAAATTTAGCATCTTTTCTTAAATATGAAAAAGAAACTCCATTATTCTTTATAGAAGATGGATTTAACTTCCAAAAATTAAATCCAGGCCGAGTCCCTCTCATCAAAACTCCAGAGCAAAGAAAAGCAGGTGATTGAGCATCACCACAATCTTTAACGGTATTATTATATTGTTGGGTTAATATATTAGCAATATCATTTTGTACATCGGTTTTATTTTCCGTTTGCGTGAAAGCAAAAGTATTTGCTGAAAAAAAGGCAATACTAAGGAGCAAACCTACGATAGGCTTTTTCATAAAATCCTCACTTAATTTAAATTAAAGTATGCTAATTGAAATTAAATTGTTTCTTATTCACTTCCTAGTAAAGTTTTTCATTATTTTTTTTATATCACAACTATCAAATTTGATAGTTGTTCTAGTCAATTATTGGACTAGTCTTAATATTAATGTTTTGAAATATTTAACAATGCCTAGGTTAAATTATGATTAATTTATATGAATTTTATTCGGATTGTGTTGTTGAGGAGTTTAATGATCTTCATTTTGTTATTAAAACCATTCAATCTATTACTGATATAGAATGGTACTCTCTCTTTTACTCTTCAACTAAAAATAATATTAAAGAGGCAAATTTCATTACCAATAATGATCAATTAGCCTTAAAATATCAAAAAGAAAAATATATTAATAAAAATCCCGTTTTTGAATATTGCATAAAAAACACTATCCCTTTCATATGGGATTGCAATAAACCAGAAAAAAAATCACTTTTTTTCCATAAAATTAAAGATTATGGAATAAACCATGGCATATCTTTTCCTATGCATGGTATTAATCATGAGTTTGGAATTTTAACTTTATCTTTTTGTTGCAACGAAGAGGGTTATATAAGGACAATAAACAGAAATTTCAATCAATTAATGGCATTAAGAGATATAATACTACATTATTTAATTATTTTAAAAAACAAAAAAAACAACATTAAATTAAGTGAAAGAGAAAAAGAAGTTTGTTCTTGGTATTTAATTGGAAAAACAACATGGGAAATATCACGCATACTTAATTGCTCAGAAGCAAATATTAATTTTCATTTTAAAAGAATTAGAGAAAAATTTAATGTTAACTCTAGAGGTGCAGCCATAATAAAGGCCATTGAAAATGGCCAAATAGAATTATGAAGCCTTGTTTTACTATCAAATTTGATAGTTGTGATATAAAAAAAATAATGAAAAACTTTACTAGGAAGTGAATAAGAAACAATTTAATTTCAATTAACACACTTTAATTTAAATTAAGTGAGGATTTTATGAAAAAGCCTATCGTAGGTTTGCTCCTTAGTATTGCCTTTTTTTCAGCAAATACTTTTGCTTTCACGCAAACGGAAAATAAAACCGATGTACAAAATGATATTACTAATATATTAACTCAACAATATAATAATACCGTTAAAGATTGTGGTGATGCTCAATCACCCGCTTTTCTTTGCTCTGGAATTATATTGCGGGGCACTACACATTCAAATGATTATAAATTTTGGCAACCTAGCCCATCATCTATAAAAAGTGGTGCTGTTTCTTTTTCATATTTAAGGAAAGACGCTAAGTTTAAACGCTTAGCTTATGGATATAAAAATGGATTTATTGCTTTCCCTGAACATATAGCACCTAAAGATAGAGTCGATTTTTCTGTATTGTGTGCATTTCCTATTGATGGCTATACAAATGAGAGAGCGAATCAAGGTTGTGGTGAAAATATTACTAAGGCGAAAGGTAAAGGTAAATCTTGCCAAGAACAAAATGTGATGAATTCCGATGATTGGATAAAAAATTATAGGAAAGTAAACTCTCAAGATCTTTTTCAATGTGGATTTAATGTTACTAAAGATGTAAATAATCCAGCTATAGCTTTCTATCAAATGTTAGAAAGTATCAAGAAACTTCCACGTACTCCTAATACTCCACCAAAACAGAATGAAATCAGAATTTCAACCTGGGAAGAAAATGATCCTAATAAATTACCTATTGAAGCCCTTTTTTATTCAGAAAATTCAGGTTTAGCTGATGCACAAAAAGATCAGCGTGATTATAAAAACGCAACAGGTAAATTTTTGCCTATTGTTAAAATGCTATTACCAAGAACTTTAAATGAGGATGCATTATTCAAATTTAATATTGAAGATCAAGTTATTAAGTCATAAACGATTATTGGATTACTGTGAGCTCTATTTTTCATACGGATCTTACCTGTAATCCACCTTCGCTCTTCGTGATGAAACAGAACTCCACTTTGACATCCTCGCCCCCCAAAGGAGGGCGAGGATTCTTACTATGTTCAGACCGGAGTCTGAATCATTTCAGTAGGTTCCTGCTTCAAATGATACCGACAAGAAAGAATGATCGTCCGCTCCTCTTCCACTTTATAGATCAACCTATGCTCATCAGTAATGCGACGTGACCAATAGCCCGTGAGATTATGTTTCAATGGCTCAGGTTTACCAAAACCTCGAAATGGCGTTCTTCCTATATCGTTAAGAAGCTCATTAATCCGCTTAACGAGCCTCTTATCATTTTGTTGCCAGTAAAGATAATCTTGCCAGGATTCATCAGTAAAGATCTTATACATGTGACTGTCTTTCTTGTAAATTTCCATTACTCACCTGCTCTAATGATTTGAGCAAATGCTTAGCGTTAGCCGGTGAACGTAGCAGATAGGCGGTCTCTTCAAGGCTTGCATAATATGCCCTTTTCACTGTAGTATAAATATTATACAGCAGAGTAGTACAACATCAAGCTAAACATCTATATGCGCTATCCGTGGAGCAATCTCTTTATTCGCACGATCCCTATCCGCCCTAATGTAAAAGTTGATGGCTTTATCTGATTGCAAATCACCTTTGATTTGCACCATGTTACTTGACCACTTCTTATTGAAAGAATAAAATAATGGTCAAGAAATAGGGGGTTTTATGAACACTATAACCAAGCAACGTAATTTGAATGAGCTACAGGTGTTACTGCAAAAACGCTTTGACATAATACTCGGCTCGTTGATGCCTGAGTTTGCTGAAAAGGCGAAGGCCAGCGATGCTCTTGTTCTTCCGGACAGCGAACTTTTTGGGCTGCTGTACTCAACCGTACTTGAAAAGAGTGCCAGGACTCCCGATCGCGAACTCCGCAAACTAAAGCGTCGCGCAGAGAACCTGTCCAATTTTTATAAGGAAATTGAGCGCATGGGTGGCGTGATTAAAGCAGTGGATGTTGCTGATATTCTCGGTATCACGCGTCAGGCCGTCAATTTGCGAGTGAAGGGAAATAAGCTGCTCGCTTTCAAGAAAAACGGCGATCATGTCTTCCCGCTCTTTCAATTCAAAGAGGGAGGGCTGTTACCTCACTTTGAAGACGTCATGAAAGCAATGAGCAATGATATCGGGCCTGTTTCCAGAATATCGTTTTTGACTACCCCCTTGAGCGACAAGAACGGTAAAGGGAAAACCCCTATCGAGATCATGAAAGAAGATAGCAGTATTGATGATGTTTCAAAAATGCTCCGTGCAGCGAAACAGATGGGCGAACAGATCGCCAGTTAAAAGCGTGTCCTTTCGAAAAGGACACGCCTGGCACAAACTTAAAGCGGGACAACCTTGAATCGAAGCACGTCTTCGAGCAGTTCTTCAGCAGTGATGCCGGAGTATTTCCAGTTCGATGGCATGTATTCTGAATCGTAGTATTCCGCGAGATTCTTCATTCCTACATCTTCAAACCTTTCTTCATCCGATTCCCAGACTGCATAGCAGAAATCAGTGGAAGGAAAATGCCTCGATAAGTAACAAACACCGTCAAACTTATCTCTGGCGAGCTTGTAGAGGCACATAATTACTCTCTGTGTCACGGTGTAGTCGTCTCCGACCGAGACGTCTAACGTAATATGCAACATTCCCAGAAGTTTCCCCACATCGACAAAATCAATGGCGGCATCGACTTGACAGACCAAATGATTTTTAGGAACCAGCTCGTCAAGCGAGAGCGTTTCTGGCGGGAAAGTCTGGAAAGGGGGTGTTCTTAACATGGTGGCAAGTCCCGTTTAGTGAACGGAACTGAATTAAAACAAAGTACCGGATAAAAAAACAGCACTTTGTCAATAATCTGATATTATTTTATCAAAAAAACGTTGTTGCGCAACGATCGACACGTGTTATGCTGTATCTCGTAACGCAACAGGACGCAAACAATGATTAAAAGTTGGAAGCATAAAGGGTTACGAAAGTATTACGAGAAGGGAACCACGGCGGGAATTGTTGCCCCCCACGCTAATCAGGCTAGACCTGTTGTTAAACGCATTAGATTTAGCAAGCTGCCTGAATGATTTGAGTTTACCGAGTTTTCAACTTCACCCACTTACAGGAGATCGAAAGGGTATTTGGGCGGTAAGCGTATCGGGTAACTGGAGGTTAACTTTCGAATTTAACGATGGTGATGTTTATATACTGAACTACGAGGACTATCATTAATGACTAAACGTATGCCACCCCATCCGGGGCGCTATATCTCTGACGAGATAGAGCACTTAAATATTAGTCTTAGAGCGCTTGCGCGTGCGCTGGATGTCTCACCGTCAACTATTGGGCGTGTTGTTGAAGGTAGCGCGGCAGTAACGCCAGGAATGGCGGTTCGTTTAGCCAACGTGATCGGCAGTACGCCGGAAATGTGGCTGAGACTCCAGGAAGCGTATAGCTTGGCACAAGTTAAACAGGAAATAGATTTAACTCGTCTAACTCCCCTGTTTACGCCAGTACCTTAACATGGCCGCAAGCTCCGTCTGGTGAACGGAGCTGAATTAAAACAGAGTGCCGGATAAAAAAACTGCACTTTGTCAATAATCCGTTGCACCATCCGTGGCGCACTCTCTTTATCTTCCCTATCTTACAATTACCGTAAACTATCCATTTAATTAAGCGGTAACATCTGAAATCAATTGAGTTGCCGGCGCATCCTGCCCAAATCCTCGCAGCCCAACCACATGCACATGTTCGTGGTTTTTAAACACCTTACGCACCAGTTTATAAGTGGTCCCTTTTTCAGGGCTGATATTTTCCGGGGCGGCGATAATCAACTGCATTTGCAAACGTTCACATAGTTCAAACAAAGTAGCGATAGATTTAGCATCCAGACGCGCCGCTTCATCCAGGAATAGCAACCGACAAGGAGAAATATCTTTACCACGCAAACGGCGGGATTCTTCTTCCCAACTCTGCACCACCATCACCAATATCGACATGCCGGTACCAATCGCTTCACCGGTAGACAGCGCCCCACTCTCTGCTTTTAACCAGCCATCCGATCCACGGTTAACTTCAACGTCCAGTTCCAGATAGTTACGATAATCCAGCAATTCTTCACCGACAGTTTGCGGCAAACGTTGCCCGATATCCACTTGCGGATTCAGGCGCTGATAAAGTTTTGCCATTGCTTCCGAAAAGGTTAATCGCTGGCTGTTAAAGAGATCTTGATGTTGTTCCTGCTGCTCAGAAAGCACATCCAGCAATATCGCATGGCTTTCACGCACATTCACATTTAATCGCACACCACGGACTTGTCCGAAGGAAACAGCTTGCAGCCCTTGGTTTAGCATGCGGATTCGGTTCTGCTCACGCTGAATGGTTTTGCGGATAATATTCGCCACACTCTTCGAACTGATAGCGAGTTTTTGCTCGCGGGCAGTCAGCTCTTCCGTCAGACGGGCCAATTCAATTTCCATCTGTTCAATCGCGTCAACCGGATCGTCAGTACGGATAATATCCTGACGAATACGTTCACGCAGATGTTGATAAACGGCAATAAAGAACTGTACTTTACGTTCAGGCCGTTTGGGATCTTCCGACAAACGCAAAGCATCACGCAGATGTTCGTTATCAGCCACCGCCAGACGCAATGCACCCAACGCTTTATCCGACATGGAACGTAACGCGCCACCCTCCATATACGCCAGTTCACGGCGATGCAGGCGACGTTCAACGCCATTGTCTTTCACCATGCGCATCACTGCGCACCAACCCGATTTAGCCGCAACCACCTGCTCACGGATTTGATGGTAATCGCGTTCCAGTTTCCGCAGTTTTTTCTGCACGCTTTCCATTTCCGCTTCACAGAAGGCGATCTGCTTCTCAAGTTGATTGACTCTGGAACGGTTAACGCTGAGTGCTTCATGGAGTCGATCACGACGCTCGCGGGCACGAATTTCAGCATTCGCATCCGCCTGCACACCGATATCTTTCATCTCCTGTAGCAGCTCTTTCAGCATATCCTGTTTGGTTTCATAGGAGCTTTTCAGGGATGCCAGCACTTGGTTAAATTGGGAATACTGCGCTTGCTGTTGACGCAGTTGTTCACGGGCGCGACTACGATCCGATTCCGCATGTTCCAGACGCTGGCGCAGTTTGTCATTCAGATCCGCATTTTCACTGAGCATACCCGCAGAATCACTGTAGCTGAAATGCGCACGCCGCTGCACAACTTCCACCAGCGCAAAAGCCTGTTGTTTAGCCTGATGCTGACTGTGTTTGGCGGTTTCATAATCCTGCTGCAATTGTTCATGTTGTTGTGGATCACTTTGCAGAACCACAACCATAGGTTCCAGTTTTGTCAACGCCGAACCATGTTGTTGCAGGAAACGCGCCGCTTCCTGCGCTTCGTCCAGCTCTTCGCGCACTTCTTCTACGCGATCAATTAAAGTTTCATCCAATAACAGAGTCACTTGAGGGATCAAGCGGTTTAATGTCGTCAGGCTCTCTTTCGCCTGTGCATATTGCTGGCGCTGCTGTTGAGTTTGATCTTCAAACCGGGACACTTCACGTTCCAGTCCCGTGTGGCGCTGTCTCAGTTCACGGATTTCGGCTTCCGGATCGGTGTCAAATGCCACCGACAGGTGTTTACCAACAAATTGACTGAACGCCTGATGAGCACGCTGAATTTTCTGCACATCAAAAGAGAGCGTGGCATAAAGCTCTGCCAAGGCATCACGCTCCAGGTTCAAGGCTTCCAAACGGTTTTCTCTGGCAGCGCGACCAAACAGCGGCAATTCAGGATAACGGGAATAACGCCATTGGCGGTCGGAAGATTTAACCAGCACCGCATTGGTCTGCTCTTCGGCATTAAATACGCTGTCATCAAAGGATTGTGGATCCCCTTCAATTAAGTAGAGATCTTCCGGGCAATCCTCCAGCGTTTCAAGATGCGGGCGTACCAGAGAAAGATCCGGCACCACAATGCCGTGGCGCGCCGGTCCATACAGGGCGGAGAAGTACGGCGCATCATCAATGGTGATATCGTCATAAATTTCTGACAGCAAAACCCCGCCGAAACGTTCTGCCAAGGCAATCATTCGGCTGTCTTCCGCGCCGCTTGGCTGACTGAGGCGCTCGATTTGCTTTTCCAGCTCACGTTTTTGCGCCGCAACTTCATCACGCTCTACCGTGGCTTCACGCTCACGCTCAAGCAGCTGCTGCATGTATTCAGTCACGTCATTACTGCTTGCCAGCGTCTCACCACTCTGTTCACACAGTTGGTTCAGGGTATCCTGCGCAGCCAGCCAGACCGGTGCGCGGGCAGTCAGTGACTGAATTTTCTGTTTCAGTTGTTCAAGTTCCTGGCGCATCTCCATGCGGCGTTCACCGCTTTCATTGACGCTCAGGCTCAACGCTTCTTGCCGGGCTTCAAGTTCATTTTGCAACGCTTCCAGATCTTCAGCCTGATACTGACGCCCCTGACGCTTACAAAATTCACCCAATAAACGCTCTGCGTTCTGCTGGTTGTTCAGCCGCTGTTCCAGTTCAGACAACCGCATCCGCAATGGCTGCACCCGATCCGCCAAGTGTCGCTGTGACGGCCAGTCACGCAGCAATTCGCGGGCGCTCTGCCATGCTTCACTGCGGCTGGTTTCTCCAACGATGTTTTTGACCAGTTGATACGCCTGTTCGAACTGATTATGCGCCGCGTCCGCAACACTTAATTTCTGCTCCAGCGCCAACAGGGATTCTGTCGCCTGCTGCTCTTTAGCCTGAAAGGTTTCCAGCCACTCTTCTGCGTTATCAACGGAAAGATCCGGTAGCCGGCAAAGCTCACGGGCGCGTTCCAGCGCTTGTAATGCCTGTTGATACTGAATAGCCCGGGTTTGTTGAACATCCAGTGCCTGCTGGTAATCCGCCAACTGGCTTTTCAGTTCATCCACTTCCTGTTCCGCCGCTTCTGCTCTGGCTTCATATTCAGCTTGAAGCTCTCCTGCTTCTTCGACAACGTCTGTCTGTTCTTCCAGACGGTAAGACAGCTCTTCCAGATCTACCTGATAACGGTCGATTTTTTCCTGCTGGCGCATAGCAGTCTGCACCAGATTCAAGTGGTCACTGGCAGCCTGATGATCAGTTTCTAAATCAGAAGAGGCGCCACTCTGTTCAGTCAGTTCGCGGGCCATTTCGACATGACGATATTGCTCAGTCGCCAGTTGTTTATGGCTGCCAAACAGTTCACCACGCAATGCTAACACTTCATCCAAATGAGTACGACGCTCATTGGCATGGCGCATATAATCGGCAGAAACGTAGGAAGTTGCTTCGGTGATCAAATGTTTGAACAGATCGCGATCAGATTGGGTTACCCGAATGGCTTCCAGCGTTATGCGGTTTTCGCGCAATGCGGCTTCCATATCCTGAAACGCCTTCCGGACACCGCTGTTTTCCGGCAACAGGTAATCGCGCAGGGAGCGGGTAATCGCACTGGAAATACCCCCGTACAAAGAAGCTTCGATCAGACGATAGAATTTACTGCGATCACTGGCTGAACGCAGGCGTTTGGGAATAACACCCAAATCAAACATCAAGGCATGGTAATCCGTGATGGAGTTAAATTGTTTGAACTGCACGCCTTCCATTTCATCAAGGCGATCTTTCAGTTCATTCAACGGCAATACACGCGCCTGTCTTTCACCCACATTTTCAGTCAGTAGCTGAGTGGGTTGGATAGCCGTCGGCAAGCCCTGAATCATAAAGGGTTTGATATCAACTTTTCGATCACGGCCCGCCACCTGTTGCAGTCTCACTCCAACCAGCACCCGCTGATGGCGGGAGTTAATCACATCCAGAGTTGAGTAACAGACTCCCGCGCGTAACTTACCGTGCAAGCCTTTATCACGGGAGCCGGAAGTGGCGCCGGCTTCAGTGGTGTTACGGAAATGGAGCAGCGTCAAGTCAGGGATCAGCGCTGTGACAAATGCCGCCATGGTGGTGGATTTACCCGCGCCATTACCGCCTGATAAGGTGGTCACCAGTTCATCAAGATCAAAAGTTCTGGCAAAAAAACCATTCCAGTTAACCAGCGTCAGCGAACGAAATTTACCGCGTTCAATCATGGTTGTTCATCTCCCGCACCTTCTGCTGAGTTATCCGGTGTTTCATCATTTTCACTGTCATCAAGCGACAAGCTGCCTTCAACCGGCATTGCCTCACCATCACGGATCATCCTCAGTTGTACTTCACGAGGATCGTCGCCACTGCGTACATCAGCACCAAAACGGAATACCGCCTCAGTGATGGTAAATTTGTTGTTGTCATTCGGCAGGAAGTAGACCATGCCCAAGCGACGCAGACGGTTGAGCGTCGTGCGCACTTTTTCCTGCAATTTCTGTTTATCCAGATCCGAACCGGAAGAACGCTGGTTGACAAACTTCATCAGTTTGCTCTCATCAGCCAGTGAAATCAGTTCTTCATGCAGTTCCTGAGAAGTGAAAATCCCCTGATTAGCCAGGCGTTCCGGGCTGAGATAGAGATAACAGAGGATTTTGCCTACCATCATATCCAGCTCTGAGAGTACCGAACGGGAGATCAATGTGGTCGAACGAGGCCGCAGATAGAAGAAGCCTTCCGGTGCACGGATCAACTCCACATTATAGCGGGCGTAAAATTCTTCCAATTGCTCCTGAAAATCCATCAGAAAAGCGTGATTATCAAGATCATCTATCCCGATATGACGGCCCGCACGAAGCTGGCTGTCCAGTTCCGGGAAAAGTGAATTGGCTAACGCCTGTGCCAGTTTAACCGGCATAAATTGTTCAATATGTGTCGATGACATGTGCCTGTACCTTGGCTCCGTAATCATTAATCGCTAACCATTCCGCTGGCAACCCAGAGAAATCCGCTTCTGCAACCCCCAACCGCACAGCCTGATCCACCAAAATACGCGCCACATCAAAGTGACGGGGAAGTGGATGTTGAGCAAGGTAGTCTCTTAGCACCGCCCCCAAATCCAGCGGGCGTTGTTCCTGCTGATACACCAGCAGGGCTTTTTCAATCATGGCTGCCAGTTGATCGTTTATTTCACTGAATTCTTCATATTCCAGTTCTAACGGCAGTTCGCCGGTCACTTCTTCATTACGTAACGCCAGTTCTTCATCACGCATATCTAGCAAACGCTCTGCGTTGGCAACGGTGAGGGTCCACGGGTTATCAAAATAGTGCTGCACTGATTGACGTAAGCGCTGAGAGAAAATACGGTTTTTATCCATATCAATCGCGGTACGGATAAATTTGTGAACGTGGCGGTCGTAGCCGATCCATAAGTCAATCGCCTGCTGGCCCCAACTGATAATACGGTCCAGTTTGCTTTGCAGATCAAATACCAATTTATCAACCAGCTCTGATCCGCCACTGCCCATATTTGCATCCTGAATACGCAGCAAATTGGCCTGTAGTTTATCCCCGGCCGCTTCCAGTGTGTCTTGCAGCTCCCGTAATGTCCCTGATGTTTCTGATAACAACTGTTCACAGTTGGCAATCGCTGCTTGCCAGTCTTGATTCAACAACGCCGCGATATCTTCTTTAACGAAGTTTTGCTGCTCGTCCATCAGACGTTGGGACATATCAATGCTATCGAAGATTTCCGCGACAGAATATTTCAGCGGCGCAAAGACGTTGCGATGCCAATGAAATTCATCTCCCCCTTCTTCCGCCGCCTCTGCCGCCCGGTGCAGCTCATTCGCCACAATCGAAAGCTGCATAGAGAGGCGTAAGGTAGAAAATTCCCGCTGGCGAATGTAGTAGTCACTGATACTGATGCCAAGCGGTGTTAAGCGATAGATTGCGTTGCCATCGGCCAGTTCACTGGTAAAGCGGTTAAGCAGTTTCTGGCGCACCATGTCATTGATGGCATTGTTAGCCCGCACCGCGACGGATTCCGCAGTTTGCTCGAATCCCTTGCAAACTTCACGAAAAGCGTCAATCAGCTCCCCTTCGCTCATCTCACCATCAAGACGCTCGCTGTTTAATACCGCGATTGCCATCAGAAAAGCCAGCCTTTCCACCGGCAAGGCGATGGAAAAATCATTTTTCCTGGCCCAGGACACCAGTTCCGGGATAGTCTGGGAATATTCACTCATAATTCATCCTTTAACGCTGGCTTGCGTGCCATTACATGAATGTAACGCCCCAAACTGATATAAGGCTCCTGCCGGCAATAACGCTGCTCTAATTCCAGTAACGCCGGAAAGTTTTTGCTCTGTAATTGGCGACTTTGCAAATAGTCGTGAAAAACACGCACACCGGTTTTACCGGTAATCACCATATTTAATTCATCAAGCCATTGATATACCTGTTCAGGCACCAACGGATTCTGAGGAGACAGTGAACGTTTTCTGCGACGCGGCATATTGGGTGTCGCCAAATGAAAATTACCTAAAATAGCATTACGCATGACCAAACCATTGGCATTGTAAAACATTAAAGACAGAGCGCCGCCAGGATTAATGATATTCGTTAACACTTCTATTGCATATTTCTGATCGGTAATCCATTCCAGTACGGCATGAAACAATACCAGATCTACCGGCTGTTCTATATATTGGCTAATTTCCTGTACCGGGCTTTGTATAAATTGCATATTTTGTCTGACCCCTTTTTCTTCGGCGGTCAGCTTTGCCCGTTGGATCATTTCTTCTGATAAATCGCAAAGTATCACCTGATGACCCAATTCAGCTAATTGACATGCCATATTCCCTTCACCGCCACCTGCATCTAAAATACGTAGTGGACGTCGTGGTAATTGAGCCAGTAATTCGCTGATATCCTGCCAGACAACGGCTTGCCTGATTTTACCTTTGGTTGTGCCGTAAATATTACGAGAGAATTTGTCTGCAATATCATCGAAATTGCGATCCCGCATGAAAAACTGCCTCACTAATGGAATAGATCTGATTTATCTGTTGAGATTTCATTATGCCGGCTGCTATTTTGGCACAGCATTCATTAACATAACCACTTTTGACTACAAACTATGGGCCATATGGCTATAATTCAATCAAATTAAGGCAAATAAATGTTATTTTTATTTAAAAAGTACCTGGGTGCAATGGTAATGCCTCTGCCATTAATATTACTGATTTCACTTGCTGCCTTATTCCTGTTGTGGTTTACCTGTTGGCAAAAAACAGGGAAAACGGTTCTGACGTTCAGTTGGCTTGCTCTGCTTCTGCTCAGTCTGCAACCCATTGCCGATAAGTTACTGTTGCCATTGGAATCGGTTTACGCTAAAGCCTACCAACCTGATCCCAGTAATATCAATCCACCGGTTGATTATATCGTCGTTCTTGGTGGTGGCTTCACTTATAACCCAAATTGGGCACCCAGTTCAAACCTGTTCAACAACAGTCTGCCACGGGTAACAGAAGGCATCCGTTTATATCGCCTCAACCCCGGCGCTAAAATGGTCTTTACCGGTGGCCGGGGAGAGAATGCTAAAAGCAATGCGGAAGTCGCCGCTATAGTAGCACAATCTCTGGGAGTGCCCGCAGAAGATACTATCGCACTGACAAAACCCGTGGATACTGAGCAAGAAGCGAATGAGGTTAAGAAATTGATTGGCAAGCGCTCTTTTATTTTGGTCACCTCCGCCAATCATATGCAGCGGGCAATAACTTTCTTTAAACAACGTGGATTGAACCCCATTCCCGGCCCGGCAAATCAATTAGCAATCACGTCCTCTTTACATCCCTGGGAAAAATACCTGCCCTCTACTTATTACCTGTCTCATTCAGAACGGGTATGGTATGAAACTTTAGGTACTATCTGGCAGCGTATTAAACCGTCGAAAAGCTCAGAACCCCCACAAACATCAGAGCCTGCTCAACCGGTAAACGATCGGCAAACCACGCCTTGAAATAACATGGAGAAACGAAAGCGCAAATAGTAATAAAATGACGCGCTTTCGTTAACCCAAGAATGAGCTCAAATAAGTCATTAGATCTCAGCAAAAACTTTCCTGACCGCGGCTAAATCTTCTGGCGTATCAACCCCCGCTCCCGGCGCTTTCAGTGCAATACCAACATGGATCTTCTCGCCGTACCAAAGTACCCGCAATTGTTCCAGCATTTCAATTTGCTCTAACGGACTTGGCGCCCATTGTACATAACGACGGATAAAACCCGCGCGGTAGGCATAAATACCAATATGACGCAGGAAATTATCACCAACCATTTCCCGTGATTGCATAAAACGGTCACGTTCCCAGGGAATCGTCGCTCTGGAGAAATAGAGTGCATAACCCTGTTTATCCATCACCACTTTCACCGCATTGGGGTTAAAGGCTTCTTCCGCATCACAGATTTTCACCGCCAAAGTTGCCATTCCGGCTTTGCAAGCCGCCAGATTCTCTGCGACTTGTTTAATAATCTCTTCAGGAATTAATGGTTCATCACCCTGAACATTGACAATAATTTCATCATCGGAGAATTGATATTTTTCAATAACTTCTGCTAACCGTTCAGTACCAGAATGATGATTCTCGTTAGTCAAACAAGCCTCACCACCCGCAGCCACAACCGCATCAGCAACGTCGTGATTATCAGTTGCCACAATAACCCGTTCAGCACCAGAACGCATGGCGCGCTCCATAACCCGCACAATCATTGGCTTACCATGAATATCAGCTAATGGTTTACCGGGTAAACGGGTAGAAGCAAAGCGGGCAGGAATAATAACGGTGAACATGCCTTATTTTCCCTCATCCAGAGGTAATCCACGGGCTTCGTGGTCTAACAGAACAGGAATGCCATCACGCACAGGAAATGCCAGTCGATCCAATTTACAGATGAGTTCAAAATTCTCTTTATCGTAACTGAGCTTGCCGTTACATACAGGGCAAGCAATAATTTCGAGTAAACGGTGATCCATATACATCCTCCAGATTATGGAGCTTTCATTTGATGCGGCTCAGAATAACATAAGCCTGGTGTCACCGTTAACTCTTGTTATTTGATCTTTCGATCCTTTTCCCAATATCATTCACAAAAATCCAGATAGAGGAAATGTGAAGGTTCAGAACCATCTCAGTCGATGTTATGCTTTTGTCTGAGAACCAATTTAGCCCTCTCTTTAATCATAAAGAGCGACAAATAAAATAATCTAATGAGATGAAGTCTTAAAATGCAATTACATCGGTTGCAGTTAAGCTATAACCGTTGCGAGTAATTGAAAATTCTACATTTTGCCCTTCTGTGAGTGATTTGCTTTTTGTATTAGCAATCGCTTTTCTTCTGACCAATATGTCTTGTCCCCCATCTTGTGGAGAAATAAAACCATATCCTTTATTCTCATCAAACCATTTCACTCGGCCCATCTTTAATTGTAATGTCATGATAAATCCCCCATTTGCTCATCTCACAATAATTTAATTTATTGTTTTTGATGTTTTTTACCCTTGATTAAGTTTTCGAATAGAACCTCGTCTCAGTTTCAATACGTTAAAATACACTTAATTCGAGTAGCACATTTGTTTAAGTAATGGATACAAACAACAAGTATCCTGCCAACATTGCCGATGACTGAACCAAGTTCATACAACGGTTGCTCATCCACAATGCATCGTTTTAATATCATTTAACAATGATAAAAAATCAAATAAATCTGGAATAATTACTGAAATTTTATGAATTGGTAAGAAGAGAACGGCTTGATAAGGAAGCGGATAGAACAGCCTCCTTGCCCGCTATCAGCTCACATTGGGCTGCTTTAGTTCAACTGTGAAATTTACTTAAACTTTTTATTTTCTTCCAATAATGAATCTATTTCATTCAGCATGGCCTGCCCTTTTTCCTGTGGTAATTGGGCGTCTACCGGTAAATACCACCAATTTGGCCGGGCAAATTTAAAGCACTTAACGGCATCTTTTTCCGTCATGAGTAAATTCTGGTTTGTATCAGCCAGATGACTCAGCTGCTCTTCGGTGTACATTTGATGATCGGCAAATGCATACTCTTTTTGTACATCAGCACCCAGCTGTTGCAAGGTGGTAAAGAACCGTGGTGGATGCCCGATTCCTGCCATGGCAATAGTATGAGGTATGCGGTTCACTGCCCGCTTTTCACCACTGACCATATTCACCGCCAGCCTGCCGGCTAATGTCATTGATAATTCGCCCGATTGAGGAGTACCGCCGTTGGTAATCACGGCATTAACCCTATTCAACCGCCTGGATAATTCACGCATCGGGCCAGCCGGAAGCCACCAGCCATTACCAAAACGGCGTACGCCATCAATGACCACGATTTCAAAATCCCGTTGCAGAGCATAATGCTGTAGACCATCGTCAGTAACGATAATATCCAATGGAATATCTGCCAGTAACGCTTTTACTGCTGCAACCCGTTTTGGCGCAACCGCCACAGGTGCGCCAGTACGACGATGGATCAGCACAGGTTCATCACCGGCCTGAGCCGTAGTGATCTTGTCAGTCACCAACAAAGGATAATTTTCTACTTTACCGCCATAGCCACGGGACACAACACCAACCCGGTAACCTCTTTTCTGCAACTGTTCCACCAGCCAGATAACAACCGGAGTTTTTCCATTACCTCCGGCAGTCAGATTACCCACCACCACAACAGGTACAGGCGCTTTCCAGGATTGATTCAACCCCACTTTATAACTCAATCGCCGTAAGCCACTTATCAGCCCGTAAAGGGCTGAAAAAGGTAATAACAGCAAATAAAGCCATGAACGGCCTGACCATATGCGTTCAATCATTGCCCAAATTGCATCCGATGTAGTTGTGAGTAAACCCCATTGTTCTCCAACAGAGAGAGATGGTTACCTCGTTCAACAATATGCCCGTCTTCAATAACCAGAATTTCATCCGCTTTTTCAATGGTTGAAAGACGATGTGCGATAACCAGTGAAGTTCTGTTTTTCTGCAATTCATCCAATGCCGCCTGAATTGCCCGCTCAGATTCAGTATCCAATGCTGAAGTTGCCTCATCAAGAATCAGAATCGGTGAATCACGCAACAAGGCACGCGCGATAGCAATACGCTGACGCTGCCCCCCCGAAAGCAGAACACCATTTTCACCAATCATGGTATCCAGACCATTATCCAACTTCCTGATAAAGTCCATTGCATAAGCCATCTCAGCCGCCTTCTCAATCTCTTCGCGGCTGTATTGGTTTTCACTGGCATAAGCAATATTGTTCGCTACCGTGTCATTAAATAAATGGACATTTTGCGATACCAGAGCTACCTGACTACGCAAAGAGGAAAGCGTATATTCCCGTAAATCATGACCATCAAGCAAAATGTTACCTGCGCTGATATCATAAAAACGGGTCATCAAATTGGCTATTGTGGATTTACCAGAACCCGATCGCCCTACCAGCGCAATAGTTTTGCCGGCCGGGATAGACATGGAAATATTTTGTAACGCCGGCAGTTCTTTGGTCGGGTAGCAGAAAGTGACATCACGGAACTCAATATTCCCTTTCGCTTTTTTAAGCTCCAATTTGCCGTCGTCTTTTTCCTGTTCCATATCCAAAATAGCAAACAGAGTCTGACAGGCAGCCATACCACGCTGGAATTGTGCGTTAACATTAGTCAAAGATTTCAATGGGCGCATCAGCGCAATCATTGATGAGAATACGACTGTAATTTTACCGGCAGTCAGTGTTTCCATAATATCCGGAAAGCTTGCCGCGTACAGGACGAAAGCCAAAGCAAACGAAGCAATAAGCTGAATAATCGGATCAGAAATTGATGAAGCGGAAACCATCTTCATACCTTGCTGACGCATACGGTTACTGACTGTATTAAAGCGCTCAGCTTCGACTTTCTGCCCGCCGAAAATCAGCACCTCTTTGTGCCCTTTCAGCATCTGCTCCGCACTGGCGGTGACTTGCCCCATGCTGTTCTGCATATTTTTACTGATACTGCGAAACCGCCCCGATACGACACGAATAACTAATGACACTATCGGCGCAATCACAATCAGGATCATGGATAGCTGCCAGCTATAGTAAAACATCAAGATAAACAGGCCGATGATTGACGCCCCTTCCCTGACCACAGTAATCAGTGCACTGGAAGAGGAGGAGGCCACCTGTTCAGAATCATAAGTAATGCGGGAAAGCAGAGTCCCGGTAGATTGTTGATCAAAGAATGACACCGGCATCCCCATCATATGGCTGAACAGACGACGGCGCATCTGCATAACCACTTTACCGGAGACCCAGGAGATACAGTAACTTGATACAAACCCGGATAGCCCACGCATAATCATCAACGCAATCACAACCAGTGGCATCCATTTCAGTACATCACTGCTTGCTTTGCCGAAACCTTCATCAAGTAAAGGCTTAAGCAATGAAAGCATTAACGTATCACCGGCAGCATTAAGGATCAGTGCAACCGCAGCAACTATCAGCCCAATCTTAAAAGGAAAAATGATTGGCCATAGTCGGCGAAAGGTCTGCCAGATAGAAAGGTCTTTATCATTCATTATTGAGTTACCAACACCAAAAGAAATAGCGGGTTATTCTACTCATGATCACCACGAATACCAAACCACTGATGATACCAACGTGACATAATTTGTTGCCTGTAGCCCACAATTTCAACATAATCGCCATAAAAATAACCGGTTATCTGCCCGGACACCGCGGTAGTGCGCCATTCTGCCCCGGCCTTACGATAACGCCGCTGCACCTTGACCGAAGGGAGCCGCCACGGGCTATAGCGTGCAACAGAGGTTAATGCATATTGTGGCGCCACGGTATGAATAAAAGCGGCCGTAGATGATGTGTTACTGCCATGATGTGGAACTTGCAATATCGTCGATCTTAAATTCTCTTTTTCTATTCCCAGCAGCTTATATTCCCCCTGCTTTTCCAAATCCCCAGTCAAAAGCAGGCTATATTTACCATCGTCCACACGAATAACGCAGGATTCATTGTTACCCGCACGTAATGATCTTGCCGGCGGCCATAATACACGGAAGCTCAACCCCTGCCAGCGCCACTGTTCACCGCGTATACATGGAAGATGTTCACTGTTAATTAAAGGGCTTCTGACAGGAATATCAGGATATTTCCGTTGTAAGAATTCCAGCCCGCCCGAGTGGTCAAGGTGATCATGGCTGATAATAATCTGCTCCGGCGTTAACCTGTGCCAACGCAAATAAGGGATTATCACCCTCTCAGCCATACTGCCGGTTTCCCAACGATTACCGGTATCAAAAACCAGCGCCTTGCCCTCTTTTTCAATGATAACAGCCAGCCCATGCCCAACATCTAGCATAGAGAACCGCCATAGATATTCTTCGTTGCGTCTCAGATAACAGAGCATGACCCCTAGAGAAATGCCAATCAGCAATTTGTATGATTGCCACCAGGCGAATCGCCAGATAATGACAATAAACCAGGCAATAAATGTGATTAATAGAGGAAAACGGCCAGTTTCACGCCATGACTGTTGCAAAACTGGCAAAGGGATCAAAGAGAAGGTCACAGAATAATCGACTAATTGCCATAATAAAGCCTGAATAACAGGGCAAAAAGTGCTGATTAATGCCAGCATAATCAACGGAACCGTAATAAAAGAGATGATTGGCACTGCCCAAAAGTTAGCAAATAAAGCGGCAAAATTAACGCCATGAAATAATAATAGCTGGAGAGGAATAAGCATCAGCATCATCCCCATTTGCATATATAACCCACGCAACCATAGCCACTTCCAGCCATAACGAAATGGCTCAGTCAACGGTGCCCAGTAGAACCAGAACATCAGAGCCATCACAGCAAAGAAGGAGAGCCAGAAGCTATCAGAAAGCACGGTCAGGGGATCAAATAAGAGAATAATTGCCGCTGTCCACAATGCCCACTGCCAAGGAAAACACAGAATATTTCTGTAGCGTAAATAGAGCCAAAGAGTTAAGCCAAGTAATGCGCGAATAGCCGGAATTCCCCAACCAGATAGCCAGACATAATTCATTGCCACTATCCAGCCGGTAATCAGTGGGAATTTGTGCCCTATCCAGCGTACAGGAAAGAAGAGCTGCAATAACCTTGCCATTCCCCAGCCAAACATGCTGGCAACGGTAATATGCAACCCTGAAATTGCCATAAGGTGAGCTGTACCTGTCTGTTGTAATAATAAGTTATCCTGCTTATTTAGCCATTGACGCTCACCGAATGCCAAAGCCATTGCAATGCCACTGTGTTTTAACTCACGCATAGCCGGAGCAATATGACTGACCAGTTGCTGACGTAAACTACATTTACCGTCAATTAATTCAGCGTGAATCACTTTCCCTGTTAGAGGCTGGCGGATAGCCAATGCCCTGCGCTGGCTATCATAACCCGCTTGATTTAGCTGACTATGAACTGGCCGTAATTTCATTTTTAGTTGCCATTTTTGACCGGCACACAGAGATTCAAGCGAAATATTCCAATAAGCAGAGATATACAGTGGCGGGAAAATAATTTTATTTTCATCTGCAATAATACGCAGAAGAACCCTGTTTTTTCCTTCATTGACTTCATCACCTAATGACAAGCTCTCAACAATTCCCTGCGATAAGTGCTCTTTCTCACTAAGATAGATTATTTGTTCGAGCAGATGATTTCCCTGCCAGCATCCGATAAGAAATGCCAGCAACGAAATTGATACCACCCGGCAAAGACAGGATGGCAAAAACAAACAGAATAAAGCCAGTAATATCAATGCAATAATTTGCTGTTTTTGCGGTAATTCAGGCAGAAAAAGCAATGGTATAATACCGGCAATAATGGCTACCGCAGCCTGATTCACACTGATTACCGGAACAGGTTGTTTCCAGTTTGTCGTTATCTTGTTTATCAAGACTGAAAGCCACATCCTTGTTTACCCTATCCTTACCCTTTTATTTTACGCAACAAAGTATTTCTTATTATTTAAAAGGCAGCCAGAGGTATCATAAGAATTATCAAACACCTTCGCAGATTAATTTTAGGTTAAGAATAATTTCATAGAAAAATGTGAGCAGCTTCGCAAGTAGTCAGGATTTGGCATATTACTTTTGATTTCCTCTCTTTATGTTCAGCACAAACATCGAATAAAATACACTGCGAGTTCATGCTTGTAATCTATTGGGTATATTATTACCATTAAATTTGTTGTTTTTGAAATCATTAGTAAAGGCTGTAAAGCAATAAAATAATCATATGTAAAATAAAAAACCATTACCATCAGGTATTATCTCTATTATTGAATACTAATTTGGTAAAATTACATAAATCACTATCTGATTTTTGTGATTAATATCGCATTGATTAAACACGAATAAGATTAGATTACTATTTACACTCTATTTTTATGTGAAAAATCATCAAATCATGTTAAATACAAACAAGGTGGTTTTTATGAAAAATGAAATAATTTTATCTAATTCTTTACAAGAGAATGACCTCACTAGACTATTTAATGATGAAGCGTTAGCAATTCATGTAAAAAAATATGTCGATAGTCATATTTCAGACAAGCTCTCAGATTTTTTCCTCACTCATGAGAATCTAGAACTTCACGCTCATGATTTAAAAAAAGGAGACAAAACTATTTTTGTGGATTATGGCGTTGATAGAGTTGGTACATCTTACAACACGACTTTTGGAAAACCCAAAGATAGCGATAGTTATAAGAAATATTTTGAGAACGCGTTACCCGCAATAAGAAATGTCAGAAATTTCTGTGCCCCAATGTTGACTCCTTTCGATAAATTGCGTTTAGAGTTGGATGAAGTTTGGTCCGCAGGTGCCAGTATTGCAAACTTTGAAGGTAAAAAGATGCACGTTGGCATCGCCAGGGTTATGAAAAGGCCCGAACTCTCTTTCATGGTTGAAAAACAACCTCATTTTGATGGCCTTCAACAGCAATCTGTCAATTTATTAGGGCAATTCTCGGTAAATATATATATAAAAATGCCTGTAAATGGAGGGGAGCTGGAACTGTGGGATGTCCCTGCAATTCCTATCACCGAATTAATCGAAGATAATGCAGAAAATAATTGGCGAGGCACTCTTCCGCCTTCCATCCTTATTAAACCAGAACAAGGAGATTTGATCATAATAAATACCAGAAAACCCCATGCCATTCGTAGTTTTTCCGATGGGTGTAGAATATCATTACAAAGCTTCATTGGATTATCACTAAATAAACATCTCATGCTATGGAATTGATTATATGGTTGATGTAATGAGTACATTAGGAACGTTTTTTCTTTTAGGATTGGGAGCTGCGGCTCCCGTTGGTCCTATAAATATAGAAATTATGCGCAGGCACTTGAATATCAGTTGTCTTCACGCCGTGATTTTCGGTTTAGGCGCTTGCTTTGCCGATATAATTTATTTATTACTTTTAGGTGCTGGAGTATTGCAATTATTCTCTGATACTATTTTTATGCCTATTCTGGGTTTTTTAGGTGCGTTAATCGTCATTTGGTTTGGTATTGCCAGTTTTCTGAATAAGAAAAGCGAAGAAAATAGAAATATCATACGAAAGCCCTATCACAGGCAATTTTTTGATGGTGTATTATTAACACTCTTAAATCCATACAATGTTATTTTCTGGTTGTCTGTAAGTGCTCAACTCAACAATATTACATCAGGTAAATATAGTTTATTTATTGGTGCATCAGGTACAATTATTGGTGTTATATTTTGGGTGGCATTGATTAATGCTGTTATCTTTTTCTCCAGGAAAATGCTCAGTCATCGTGTTATTAAATTTATTAATTATACCAGTGGAGTCATTCTGATTATGCTTGGAATCTATTTCTTTTCATATTCAATAACATTATTCAATCTGCACTTTTCTTAAACAGGAAACACGGCGCCTGAGGAATAAATAAAATTTTTGGCCAACCGAAATTCATGGATATCCTCAGGCATAATTAAAAATGTACTCAAATACACATACACCGGCGGCATATTCGGGATCAGGAAGATCAAAATATAATCGCGGAAATCCTTTTCCTCCGGCATCGGCAACGATTCAATATCGCTGCCCACTCTTTCCGGGATTGGCAATACCGTAATTTGCGGCGGAATAAACGGCCGTTCTTCATTCCCGGTATGGGCTGGAACCTGAAACTCCTGTTCGTTCAGCGTCCATAATTTTATAGGTCTGCACCAAATGATTTTTTAGGGCAATCATGTCAGGCAGAATAGCCTTCGACCACCACTCTTCTGAGTCTTCCTTTATCAGTCATTTTTACACTTTTTTTACACATCCACTCACTCTTTTATCAGCTTCTTTGCACCACCTTGCCTAACCTTGGCCTATCTAAATTCTCAGGAGAGATAAGCAGTGAGCATATTTCTGATTTCCGGCGCGTTGTTAGTAGCCCTGTTACTGATTTATCTGATTTACGCGTTACTCCATGCGGAGGATTTTTAAATGGCATCATCCGCTTTTTTACTGATCGCAAGTTTCTTACTGATTTTGCTGCTGCTGGCAAAACCGCTTGGCAATATTATTGCCAATATGATCAACGGTGATATTCCACTCTGGCTAACTAAAGCAGAATCCGGCCTTTGGCGTTGCTGTGGTTTACAGAAGCCTGGCGGCACAGTGAAAGAAATGAGCTGGCGACAATACGCATTAGCGATCATTATTTTTAATCTGACTGGATTATTACTGTTATTTACCCTTCTGGTCGCCCAACGCGTCCTTCCACTAAATCCTGAACATTTTCCCGGGCTCAAATGGGACCTGGCGCTGAATACCGCGGTCAGCTTTATCACCAATACTGACTGGCAAGCCTACAGCGGGGAAAACTCGTTAAGCTACTTTAGTCAGATGACAGGTTTAACCGTACAGAACTTTCTTTCTGCCGCGACCGGTATCGCTGTGGTATTTGCGCTGATACGCGCATTTTCCCGTCATGGCGTCAAAACCGTGGGGAACGCCTGGGTTGATATCACCCGTATTACACTTTATCTGCTGCTACCGCTGTCTATAATTATCGCGTTGGTTTTTGTCAGTCAGGGTGTGATACAGAATTTCGAACCCTATCAATTAGCTCATACCATTGAAGACCAACAGCAATTGATCCCGATGGGACCTGTCGCCTCACAGGAAGCCATTAAGTTATTGGGAACCAATGGCGGTGGATTCTTTGGCGCCAATTCAGCTCATCCGTTTGAAAATCCGACCGCTATCAGCAATTTTATTCAGATATTATCTATCCTGCTGATCCCCTGCGCGCTCTGTTTTGCCTTTGGTCAGGTCATTGGCGATAACCGTCAGGGACACGCTTTATTATGGGCGATGTGTATCATCTTCGTCGTTGCTACGGCGGGAGTGATGTATGCCGAACTCAAAGGCAATCCCCATTTCAGTCTGTTAGGTGCCGCCAGTAATATCAATCTGGAAGGTAAAGAGAATCGCTTCGGTATCCTTGCAACCTCAATTTATGCAGTAGTGACAACCGCGGCCTCCTGCGGGGCGGTTAATGCCATGCATGATTCTTTCACCGCGCTTGGCGGTATGATCCCCATGTGGCTGATACAAATTGGCGAAGTCGTATTCGGCGGCGTGGGTTCCGGCTTATACGGTATGTTGCTGTTCGTTCTGCTGACGGTGTTTATTGGCGGTTTAATGATCGGCCGGGCACCGGAATATCTCGGTAAAAAAATCGACGTATTCGAGATGAAAATGGTCGCACTGGCGATTCTGGTCACCCCGACACTGGTACTTTTAGGCACTGCGCTTGTCATATCCACAACCAATGGGCGTGCCGGTATTCTGAACTCCGGCGCTCATGGTTTCAGTGAAGTGCTTTATGCCCTCTCCTCTGCTGCCAACAATAATGGCAGTGCTTTCGCGGGCCTCAATACCAACAGCGTGTTCTACAATCTACTGCTGGCAGTCACCCTGTTTTTTGGCCGTTTTGGCATGATCCTGCCGGTACTTGCCATTGCCGGCTCTCTGGTCGTGAAAAAACGCCAGCCTGTCAGCAACGGCACACTTCCCACCAGTGGCCCGCTGTTTATCGGCTTATTAATCCTGACCATTATGTTAATTGGTGCGTTGACTTTTATTCCAGCACTGATCCTTGGCCCGGTAATTGAACATTTACAAATCTGGCTGATGTCCCGGTAAGTGCCGACATGAGGAATAGAGAGAGGAACACCATGACAAACAAACAACAGACATTATTCGAACCCTCTTTGATGCGTAATGCTCTTATTGATTCAGTAAAAAAATGCCATCCAGCCGCACAATGGCGTAATCCGGTGATGTTTGTGGTCTATCTGGGCAGTGGGTTAACCACAATTTTATGGATTGCCATGTTGGCTGGTCAGTTTCAGGGAAATACGCTGTTTACCGGTAATATCGCCTTATGGCTATGGTTTACCTTGCTGTTCGCTAACTTTGCCGAAGCACTGGCGGAAGGCAGAAGCAAAGCGCAGGCCGCCAGCCTTAAAGGGGTGAGAAAAACCAGTTGGGCAACGAAACTCGCCTCAGCCAGCCGTGATGCAGCAAGAGAAAAGGTCCCTTCCGACAGCCTGCGCAAAGGCGATATCGTCATTATTGCAGCCAATGAAACCATTCCTTGTGATGGTGAAGTTATCGACGGCGGTGCTTCCGTTGATGAAAGTGCCATCACCGGAGAATCTGCCCCGGTTATCCGCGAATCCGGCGGTGACTTTTCCTCGGTTACCGGCGGTACACGCGTGCTGTCTGATTGGCTGATAGTCGAATGTTCGGTCAATCCCGGAGAAACCTTTCTCGATCGCATGATTTCAATGGTGGAAGGGGCTAAACGGCGCAAAACCCCAAACGAGATCGCCCTGACAATTCTGCTGACAGCGCTGACGATTATCTTTCTCCTGGTGTGTGTCACCCTATTGCCATTCTCAATATTCAGTGTGGAAACCAACCAATCCGGTCAACCTATCACCATCACGGTATTGATAGCATTGTTGGTTTGTCTTATTCCGACCACCATTGGCGGTTTACTTTCTGCGATCGGTGTCGCAGGCATGAGCCGAATGCTGAGTGCGAATGTGATTGCCACCAGCGGCCGGGCCGTTGAAGCCGCGGGGGATGTGGATGTGCTGCTGCTGGATAAAACCGGCACTATCACCCTGGGAAATCGCCAGGCATCTCAGTTTCTGCCGGTTCCCGGCGTGACAGAACAACAGCTGGCAGATGCCGCCCAGCTCTCTTCGCTGGCCGATGAAACACCGGAAGGCCGCAGCATTGTCATTCTGGCAAAACAGCGCTTCAACCTGCGCGAACGTGATCTACGCTCACTGAATGCCAGTTTTGTGCCTTTCTCTGCCATGACCAGAATGAGCGGCGTAAATGTGGAAAATCGTATGATCCGTAAAGGTGCCGTAGATGCCATCCGCCGTCATATTGAAGTGAATCATGGCAAATTCCCTGAAGCAGTCGAGATCCTGGTACAGACCGTAGCACGTAAAGGCGGTACACCGCTGGTTGTCGCAGAAAATCAGCGGGTACTGGGTGTTGTTGCACTGAAAGATATCGTAAAAGGCGGCATCAAAGAGCGATTCAGCGAAATGCGCCGGATGGGCATCAAAACCGTGATGATTACCGGCGATAACCGCCTGACTGCCGCCGCAATTGCGGCAGAAGCCGGCGTCGATGATTTTCTGGCGGAAGCCACACCCGAAGCCAAACTGGCGCTTATCCGCCAGTATCAATCCGAAGGCCGTCTGGTCGCCATGACCGGCGACGGTACTAATGATGCGCCCGCGCTTGCTCAGGCTGATGTTGCGGTTGCCATGAACTCAGGCACTCAGGCAGCCAAGGAAGCCGGCAATATGGTGGATCTGGACTCCAACCCAACCAAACTGATTGAAGTCGTCCGTATTGGTAAACAGATGCTGATGACACGAGGCTCTCTGACCACGTTCAGTATCGCCAATGACATCGCAAAATATTTCGCCATTATTCCGGCGGCATTTGCTGTCACATATCCACAGTTAAATGTCTTGAATATCATGCATCTGTATTCGCCAACATCGGCGGTTTTATCGACAGTTATCTTCAATGCACTGATTATTGTCTTCCTGATCCCATTGGCTCTGAAAGGCGTGAGCTACCGCCCCATGAACGCATTGTCACTCTTACGTCGCAATCTGTGGATTTATGGTTTGGGTGGTCTGATAGCGCCTTTCATCGGCATCAAACTGATAGATATGTTGCTGACTCTGCTGATATTTAAATAAAGGTGACGAAAATGATTTGGTTACGTTCTTCTGTTGTATTGTTGCTATTCCTGACTCTGATTACTGGTGTGGCTTACCCGTTGCTGGCAACAGGTTTGTCAGAACTGATGTTTCCTTACCAGTCCCAAGGTTCTATGGTGAAACAAGACGGTCAGATAGTCGGTTCTGCACTGATTGGTCAACCCTTCACTAAAGATATCTATTTTCAGGGACGCCCTTCCGCGACAATGGACTACCCTTATAACACGATGTTATCCGGCGGCAGTAATTTGGCGGTTTCTAACCCGGTATTGGATGATGAAATCAAGCGCAGAGTTGAACATTTGCGCCAATTTAACCGCCAGCCAAACATGCCTGTGCCGGTTGATCTGGTCACTGCGTCCGCCAGCGGCCTCGATCCTCATATTTCACCCGCAGCGGCTGATTTTCAGGTACAAAGAGTGGCTGACGCACGCCGTTTACCCGTTAAAGCGGTAAAACAATTAATCCGGAATAATACTGAAACCCCGCCATCGGAATTTCTCGGTGAACCGGCGATTAATGTGTTAAAACTCAATCTTGCCCTTGATAATTTGCAAAAGAAAAAACAGTAAGGTTGGAAGATGGATCAACACGAACCACAACGCCCTGACCCTGATGAATTACTGACACTGGTTAATGAGAAACAGCGCGGTAAATTAAAAATATTTTTCGGCGCCTGCGCTGGCGTGGGAAAAACCTACGCCATGTTGCAGGAAGCACAAAGATTGCATGCTCAAGGACTGGATGTGATTATCGGTGTGGTAGAAACCCATGAGCGGCAAGGAACAGCCGCTTTAGTTGATGGTTTGCCACAACTGCCACTTAAACCGATCCACTACCGCAAACGCAGAATCACCGTCTTTGATCTTGATGCCGCCATTGCCCGCCACCCGGCGATGATTCTGATGGATGAACTGGCATTCAGCAATCCTCACGGCAGCCGTCATCCCAAGCGCTGGCAGGATGTTGAAGAATTACTGGAAGCGGGAATCGATGTGCTGACGACCATTAACGTTCAGCATCTGGAAAGCCTTAATGATGTGGTTGGTGATATTACCGGCATCCAGGTCAGGGAGACCATCCCTGACCATATCTTTGATCAGGCTACTGAAATTGTCCTGGTTGATCTGCCACCGGATGATCTGCGCCAACGGCTCAATGAAGGGAAGGTCTATATTTCCAGCCAGGCGGAACGCGCCATTGAACATTTTTTCCGCAAAGGCAATCTGATTGCCCTGCGGGAACTGGCTTTGCGTCGTACCGCTGATCGCGTTGATGATCAAATGCGCGCTTTCCGCGACACCCAAGGGCATGAACCGGTCTGGCACACCCGTGATAATCTTCTGCTGTGCATCGGTAACAGCGCGGGCAATGAAAAACTGGTTCGTACCGCCGCCCGGCTTGCCGCCCGGTTAGGCTGTATCTGGCATGCAATCTATGTTGAAACCCCAAAACTGCACCAATTGTCGGAAGGTAAACGGCGCACGATTTTAACCGCGCTCAGATTAGCCCATGAATTGGGAGCGGAAACAGCAACCCTCGCCGATCCCAACAAAGAAAAAGCAGTATTACGTTATGCCAGAGAACATAACCTCGGCAAAATTTTGATAGGCCGCCGCTGTAAATCCAAACATAAGCTGCTTAACTGGAAATGGCGCCCTGGTTTTGCTGATCGGTTAGGAAAACTGGGGCCGGATTTGGATTTAGTGATTGTCGCGCTGGAAGATCGCAGCCAATGGGATAAAGAACAAGACAGCCGTTCTGTCAGTGAAAAATGGCGGATACAGATTCAGGGTTGCCTGATCGCAATCGCCCTCTGCACACTGATCACCCTGTTCTCCCGGACATTCTTGCTGACTCTCGATAAAGCTAACCTAGTTACGCTTTATCTGCTTGGCGTCGTCGTCATTGCGCTGTTTTATGGCCGCCGACCATCAATATTCGCGGCTTTTATTAACGTCATCAGTTTCGATATCTTCTTCGTACAGCCCCACTGGTCGCTTGCCGTCACGGATATGCAGTATCTGCTAACGTTCACTGTCATGCTGATCGTCGGGGTCGTGGTCGGAAACCTGACCGCGGGAATGAGATATCAAGCGCGAATTGCCCGTTACCGCGAACAACGCACCCGCCATCTCTATAAAATGACCCGTGAACTCAGCCGGGCATTGAATGAAGCAGATATTGCCCGTACCAGCTACCATTTCCTTGCCAATGGTTTTCAGGCGAAAACCGGCCTGTTTTTACCGAGCGATAATGGCGATTTACGCCAACTCACAACCAACAATGGCGGTCATATGCTGATTGACGATGCCATTGCCAAATGGAGTTTTGATAAAAATCTGCCGGCGGGCGCAGGAACCGATACCTTGCCCAGCGTACCTTACCAGCTACTGCCTATCGCAACACCTTCACAAACGTTTGCTGTGTTGGCGATTGAGCCATCCTATTTGCGCCAGCTGCTTATCCCGGAGCAACAGCGATTATTGCAAACATTTACCGGCCTGATTGCCAATGCGTTGGAAAGATTGCACCTCTCCCGCCGGGCAGAATCGGCAAAACTGGATGCCGAGCGGGAACAGTTACGTAACTCACTTCTGGCGGCACTCTCTCACGATTTACGTACCCCTTTGACGGTCCTCTTCGGGCAAGCAGAAATCCTGATGCTGGATTTATCTGCCGAAGGTTCCCCGCACACCAAGCAGGTGAATCAAATCCGTCAGCAAATTCTCAGCACTTCCCGTCTGGTCAATAACTTGTTGGATATGGCGCGTATCCAATCGGGGGGAATTCAACTGAATCTGGAATGGCAATCACTGGAAGAGATCGTCGGCAGTACCTTGCGTTCACTGGAATATGCGCTTAATCGCCATCCGGTCACCGTTTCCCTGCCATCTGATTTACTCTTGCATTGTGATGCCAGCCTGCTGGAACGGGTATTTATCAATTTATTGGAAAACGCAATCAAATACACCGATGAACAAACTCCCCTGGGCATTAAGGCGACAACAGAAAAAAATCAGGTTCATATTGAAGTCTGGGATGCAGGTAAAGGTATTCCGCCGGAGCAGGAACAGTTAATCTTCGATAAATTTTCCCGCGCCCGCAAAGAATCTGCCATTCCGGGAGTGGGCCTTGGGCTGGCAATCTGTCGTGCAATTATTGAAATTCACAATGGAAAGATTTGGGCTGCCAATAACGAAAAAAGTGGAGCAAGTTTTCACTTTGTTCTACCGTTAGAGAAACCACCTGAAATTGAAGAAATGACTGAGGAGGTGCCACTATTACCAGCAATAACACCATCTTAATTATCGAAGATGAAAAAGAGATCCGACGCTTTGTCCGGCTGGCGCTGGAAGGAGAAGGCTGTCGCGTATTTGAAAGTGAGACGCTGAAACGGGGCTTAATTGAAGCGGGAACCCGTAAACCTGACTTGATTATTCTGGATTTGGGGCTGCCCGATGGCGATGGCATTAATTTGATCCGTGATCTGCGCCAATGGAGCACCATCCCCGTGATTGTTCTTTCTGCCCGTGACGCAGAAGCTGATAAAGTTGCCGCACTGGATGCCGGCGCTGATGATTATCTGAGTAAACCGTTTGGCATCAGTGAATTGTTAGCAAGAGTACGGGTTGCCCTGCGCCACTTTGCCAGAACCCATCAGGAAGAATCTATCGTCTATTTTTCTGATGTGGTTGTCGATCTGGTTAACCGCCGGATAACCAAAAGCGATGAAGAGTTGCATCTGACGCCGATTGAGTTTCGTTTATTGGGTGAATTACTGGCAAATAGCGGCAAGGTACTGACACAACGCCAGTTACTCAATCAGGTCTGGGGGCCTAACTATGTTGAACATAACCATTACTTGCGGATTTATATGGGGCATCTGCGACAAAAATTGGAAACTGACCCCACCAGGCCAAAACATTTATTAACTGAAACCGGCATTGGCTATCGGTTTATGCCTTAATACCTGAGACACGAACCGAATCTCTTCATGTCTCAGGCCATTAACTGCTCTCAGCAAAGTTTAGGGCAGATTATTCACCTGACACACATGTTCAGATAAATAATAAGCGACAGACTCTTCGCGGCAGGAACCAATAACATCCGCATGAGGCAGCGCTTGTTTAACCCTATCCTGCGCCGTTCCCATGATGACCCCTTTAGCGGCGGTTGAAAGCATTTCCACGTCATTCATACCATCGCCAAACGCGATAGTTTGATCAATTGGGATCCCAAGAAACCCGGCTAACTGAATTAAAGCCTGTCCCTTAGAAACACCGCTGTCCATCACTTCCAGGCACCAGGGGAATGAGAAAGCGATACTGACATTATCAGAAAATAGCGCAATTAAATGGCGTTCCAATTTAACCAACGCCTCGTGATCTCGGCTCTTATGAATGAAAAAAACTTTTTCAACAGCATCACAAGGCATTTCATCAGCCGGTCTGATCGTGGGATTAAAATTATCATTCTGATTAAAATCACTGAAACTATGGTGTAATTCACTGGTTAACCATTGAGAACCACAATACATATTAATCACTACATCCTGATCTGCCTGCGTTTCCTCAATTAATCTTTTTACTACATCACCTGGTAGATATTGTCTGATATCCAACTTTTTACAGGCACTTGTCAATCTGGCGCCATTAGACGTAATCAGATGCACAGGTATATCAAAATCACCAATAATGGCGTTAACATCAGCATGATGCCTGCCGGTAGCAAATACGATCTGCTTTCCCGTATTTGACAAATCAGTCAACACTTGGCGGGTAAATTTACCTACCGTATCCCCCTGAAGTAACAGAGTTCCATCAAGATCCGTAGCAATAAGATTATACATGAGCACTTCCCCGGTACATTAAAAGCAATTATTATCTACGCTTTATTCAGCAATTCAAGCGATGCTTTTTTGGTAAATGTCATCCTTTCTGCCAACTTATGATTATCTTTCTCATAATAAATACTGGCCTCTGAATCCATTTGAGGTCTTGGACTTATTTTTTCCACCATTGGTATGGTGTCAAGGAATAATTGTCTGGCATAACTAACAGCCCGGGTATAAGTATCAATAACCTCTTCAAATTCTGGATAAATAGAAAATGAAACCTGATTCACAATTGGACCCGCATCAATACCTTCATTAATTTCATGAATCGTCACACCATGAGATGACTCACCATTTTTCAAAGCCCAGTTTACTGGCCTGACGCCACGATATTTAGGCAAATGGGACAAATGGATATTCAATATTCTTTTACAAGAATTAATGAATTTTAACGGCAATATCCGCTTATGAAATACGACAAAGCACAAATCGCAATTGAAATCACCACTTTCATAACCGGGTAAATTCTCAACTTTATTATCTTCAATAATAGAAATATTATTTTCATGACAGAAATCTATTAATGTCTGCTCAGTACTGACAGGTTCAAATTTATCTGCCACAACGTGCAATATTTGATAATCTTTATGATTTAAGAAATACTGGCAAATAAAAATTGCCAATTCCCCTTTACCACAAATCACTACTGTTTTTGGATGACTCATTCGCAGACCTCGTTAATTTCCTTAATCGTGCTAATATCACTAATATTAATCAGCCCCTGCATCACCATGCGCAATGAATGGATTAAAATTTCATTGTCGCTTTGTGTTCGGCAAGATATCCGGCAATAGAGATCAGAATCGGCATTTCCTTTCCCTGAGCACTCTTTTATATACACACCATGAATATCTAAAAGTAACTGTGATACCGTTTTTGCATCGGAAACATGGAATTTACAGTAAACAAAATTAGAATCCGTTTCATAGGCAGTAATACCTTCGATTGAATCCAATTCTTGCTGTAATTTTAACGTATCAATAATCACCTGCTCACAGCTTAATTTATAGCTCTCTCTATATTGCGGCAACCGCAATAAAAACTCTTCAGCAAAACCATTAATATTCCAAATAGGCAATACTGATCTCACTTTACCCAATAATGCTTGATTCGCGGTTGCAATATATCCTATCCGAATACCACCAATGCCAAAGGTTTTACTCATGCTGCGAATAACAGATAAGTTCTTATAGTTATCTAAATGCATTAACATGGTATCATCACGCATTTTAGAAAAATCCAAGAAAGATTCATCAACAATCAAATCTATATTTAATGTCAACAACTCGCCTGCCAGATATAACAAACTATTAATCGGCGTCAGTTTACCTGTCGGGTTATTTGGTGACTCAATCACCACCACACTTGGCTTTTCTTCTTTCGCCAACATTAATAATTCATCAATATCTATCTCAAAATCTCTGTTCTCTTTACTATAGCTAAATATTGTTCTGTCTTTACCAAAGCAATTAGCATACTCATTAAATGATGGCACAGTGACTAATACTTTACCTGTATAAATCTCAGGTAGCCGTTTTATTATTTCCGCCGCACCATTTGAAATACATAATTTCGTTTTTTCTACGCCCAGAAATTCAGATAAAGCGTATTCAACTAACCGATTTCCACCAGGATAATTGAGTAATATCTCATCAAAATTATTCTTCATTTCATCTTTCAATTTTTTAGGTGGAAAGTTGAAATTATAAATCAATGCAAAATCAATAATAGGATAACGCCAATATCCACCATGCCTATTCTGCACAAGATCCAGCTTATTATTACTTGAAATGAAATCACAAATAGCAAGATCATAAGTATTATCGACTTCATACCATTGAGAATGATCAACAATACTTGCTTTAAATTCAGCTATATTATCCAATAAAGATTTTTTAAATATATCTTCATAATATAGCCCGGTTAATCCATTATTAACGTAATTTTCTAACTCTTTATTCACATATTCCGCAAAATTAGCACTGCAAATATGATAAATATTTACTGTCTTATATTGCCCATCTTCAACCTGATAATCACTATCCTTGGTAGAATTTAATGCAATAATATTATCTTTATCTATTTTTGCATAAGTCCCTTCCATATTCCCACTAAGAGGAGAAACCAGGACATTGAGATCTCCTGCTTTTAACATCACTGTTTCCAGGCATTTCTTGGTGAAAAATATATCTCCTTCCAGGATCAGTGTATCTTGCTTAATCCAGTTTCTGGCAAGATATAAAGAATAGAGATTATTGGTCGATTCCCATTTTTCACTATTAACAAATTCAATATCCAAGTTATATGTCTCTTGTTTAATATGAGACATTAAAACATCACTTTTATAACCCACCACAATAATCACGTTTTTAATACCGACAGATTCGATATTTTTCAGTGCATTATCGATAAATGATATTTGATTTGTTTCTACCAAAGGTTTTGGTTTATTAGATGTTCTGGTAGATAACCGGCTACCTCTTCCTGCACAAAGCAGTATTACTGTTTTTTCATTCATAGTTTTGATAATTTATTTTAAATAGATGTTAGAAAGCTATCGGCATTCTTAAATAAGAATTAACCTAAAATATAACCTGTTAATAATGTAAAATTGATATTGAGTTATTTATCAATTAAATACAGCGTCATATATAACATGCTGATATACCCAAACCCCATCAATTCGTCCGTGGAAACTTGCCTCGCCACCAATTTCACCACCGGTCTTTACACCAGACCCCAAGCCAAATGTGTGAAAATTATTGAGTGTTTCACCCGAGGTTGATATAGGATTTAATTTTACATTAGTCAGCAAACCATATTTATCACTTTTAAATTCAAGAGAAATATTATTTTTATCAACGATTTCAACAAGTTTGGAGTGATAGCCCGTACAGTGAATTAATAAATCGTCACAATTAATACATTGAATAACCTCATCACCAGATATTTCTGAGATATTTAAAATAGAGATATTTTCATGTTTTCCTGCTTTAAGTTCTTGAGCAAATCCAAAAGAGTCATATCTCAGACCTGAATATCGATTAACCCGGCCACTTAAAGGACAGATATCTTCCTGGGTGAAATCATAGCCGTAAGATTCCGCACTTGCAGGTGAATCAAAAAACAGCTTGAAATCTTTATTAACCAGAACATTTATCTTGCCGGTAAACTTTAATTGTTCTATCAGCCGAATCAAACAGGAAACAGAACTGTGTGACGAACCTAATATGGATATACTTTTTATATCACCTTTATTGATGACTTCATCATAAGCACCTTTAATGAAATCACCTGAAGTCATATTATTACTATTATGTAATAATCTGGATTCGTTCGAGTTTCCACCTATATTAAACAGGACTTTTCTCGTTGATACAATATAGTCTTCATTATCTTTATGATAAGTTATATCATAATCACCATTTTCATTCTGCTTGATCTTTTTTACTTCCGCACCGGTCAATACGCCAAACTGATCACCATATTTATTTTCCTGAATAAAACGTGCAATTCTCTCCAAATATTGACCGACAAACCTCAATTCAACCGGTTTATCTCTATTGGCACTAAAATATTCCCACTCTGAGGTTGATCTTATATATTGACTTAATTCATCATCACAACCGTCAAACTTCTCTAAAAATACACTACCTAAAGAGTTCGCAGTGATTTTATATTTCTTTAATGCACCAGAACCGACCATATCTGTTTTTTCTAAAATCAGACAATGTTTTACAGCTTCATCTTTTAATAAATCTGGAATTAAAGAGATATTTGCAGGACCTGCACCACACATTACAACATCATAAAACTGCTTATTCATTGACAAACCCTAACATTTTTAACGAAATTTGCGTTTCAATAACATTCCCGGCAAACTCATGACGAGTCTGTTTATAACCCAATGGTTGCCCATCCAAACCCGCCTTGATGACATCAACATGACTAATTGTTTTATTTTCATTACGTGAATAAACCAACAGCTCCTTCTGATAATCAAATGCCAGACAAGGAATACAACTCAACTTAAGTGTTTTGGCTAATTCAAGTCTATGATGACCATCAATCACCACATTCGTTGCTTCATCAATCCAGATTGGTTGAGTCCAAAAACCTTCAAGTTTAACTTTTTCTATTAACTGCTCAACACGAACAGGACAATGTAATTCAGTTGGTCTAAGATTCGAGACTTCTTCTAATATTAATTTCATGTTTATCCCTTAGTTTAAACATACGGCAAAAAATTACCAACACCAACACACTTAATATCGCTAATAATTGAAATAACACGCCACCATCAAAGAATTGAATAACAGTACCACCCACTAATGGAGAGATAGAAAAACCGATACTATAAAGTGATGCTGCGCCAAAATACGCACCACGTAAATCATTTGGCGCCAAACGATCGATAAAAACATTCACACATGGAAACAAAATAGTTTGACTGATACTCATGGTAAAAGCAGCCAGATACCACAATAAATAAACATCATAATACTTAAATGAAATAAAAAACATTAATTCAGATAAAATGAGTAATACCGTGCCTATTTTTATTTTCGTTTCTAATGACATTTGCTGGGTTAACATGGAAAACGGTAACTGCATAACCACAATAGTTAGCGCATGTAGCATAATAAGCGAAGCAATAAACTCAGCATATCCACTAAACCCTAATGAAGTAATTAACTGCGGCAGAGTTGAATCAAAATGACCAAAAATAAACATCATGAGAATATTATTGATGACCAACATTAAAAACACCCGATCATTCAATAAAATCTTTATCGTACCTTTAAAATCATCATCATTAGTTAAATTTATTTTTATTTTTTTCCCAAATAGATAAACCGGGATCATAAAAATCACATAGGATACCGACACAATCAGAAAAGAGATAGAATTAATATCCAGGCTTAACTTTACCCCTAAATAAGGCCCAACTACCGCACCCGCATTCAGAAATAAGTACCTTAAATACATGGCATTCTCTCTTACCTGCTTTTCTTCGATAATATCGCCGATAACTGCTTTTATTGGATTATTAACCAGCGCCCAAGAGATATTCGCTAATAACGTGCCAATAATAAAACCAGACTGATGCTCAGATAGCCATAATATTAAATATGCCAATGAAGAGATAAGACAGCCAATGATAATTATCCTGGCCCGACCCACTTTATCCGAGAAGTAACCAGCATAAAAACTTAATATTGATGAAATCGCAATAGATAAAGAGAGAACTAACCCAATCATCGATGCAGTAAAATGGAACTTTGTATATAATATGATGGAGATAAAAGGCCATACCATCATTGATGTTGACCTTGTTACAAAAGTCCCCAGAAATAGACCCCATATACATGCCGGGATGGATGTATAACTTTTAAGAGAAAAATTTTTCATTGTTATGTTCTTATATTATTTATATTGGTATCTTTTAAACCAAGCATTTAAAATATTTATAAAAGTCCATAAAATCCACTTGCCTCTACAAAAACCAAATGTAGAAGCAAGCGTTAGGATGATCTGTACGATAAAGCAAATTCAACGATGTATAACTTGTCTTTAATATATTATCAAAACAGATGTTAATTGCAAACAAAATATGACATTTTTGTTACACGTTAAACGCAGAGCAAATGCTTGTGATGTTAATGAGCAACATAATGACATAAGTACTTTGCACTTTAACAGGCGAAAACACGGGTAAAAAGGGTCCTTAATCTCAGATAAAAACCTTTCAGTTCAATCTTTATCTATTCAAATATTGATCAATTAACGGAAAAACTCAGCTTAATTTAACTAAAAAATAAGCTGTAATATTATATTCAAAGTGAAATAGATAAATAAAATTGTATTTTAGTTTAATAGCTAAACTCTGGTGGGGATAATTATTATTTATAGATTTATATAAGGCCATCTAAGATAAAACTGGAAACCATTCCACAACCCCAAAATATTCACTCACTAAAACTGAGATTAGTAATGAGTTTATTCTTTAGTTTCATTAATGAGAGTAATGATATATTTAAGCAGAGAGAATTGCCTTATCATCTCAACTCATTTGATATTAACAATAGGATTTTGGGAGCTTGTCCGTTATCTTATTTGGTGGCGGCAGGTGGCGTCGCGCTGATTACCGCCGGTGCCTTAATGGTCGCTCTGGGCTGAAAAACAAAAATCCGCAACAGCCTGTGACAGCTATTGCGGATTCTTCAATCGAATCAAATATCAAACGGCGGCAAAAACCTGGTTAACAATATCCTGCGCTTCGCGTTCAATCTTCTCCCGATGTTCAGGGCCAAGGAAACTTTCACAGTAAATCTTATAGGCTTCCTCCGTTCCTGATGGACGGGCGGCAAACCAACCATTTTCTGTCATCACTTTCAGGCCGCCGATTGATGCGCCGTTACCGGCGGCATTCGTCAACCGGGCAGTGATGGGATCACCGGCAAGCTTATCTGCTGTCACCATTTCTGGCGACAGCCTGGCTAACAACGCCTTCTGCTGATGGCTCGCGGGTGCCTGAATACGGCTATAACTCGGTGTACCAAAACGGGCGGCTAACTTATTGTAACGCTGCTGTGGATTTTCCCCTGTCACGGCGGTTATTTCTGCTGCCAGCAAACAGAGGATAATCCCATCTTTATCCGTGGACCACGGCGTACCATCGAAACGCAGGAAAGAAGCCCCTGCGCTCTCCTCACCGCCAAAGCCCAATTTACCTTGATGCAAACCGTCAACAAACCACTTAAAACCGACCGGCACTTCCACCAATTTACGACCAAGATCAGCAACCACCCGATCAATCATGGCACTGGAAACCAGCGTTTTACCTACCGCAACGCTTTCTGACCATTGCGGACGATGACGGAACAAGTAATCTATCGCGGTTGCCAGATAGTGGTTTGGATTCATCAAACCGGCTGGTGTGACAATACCGTGACGGTCATAATCAGGATCGTTGGCGAAAGCCAGATCAAACTTATCGCGCATTGCCAGCAAACCGGCCATTGCCCAAGGGGATGAGCAATCCATGCGAATGACACCATCATGATCCAGATGCATAAAACGGAACGTCTGATCTACCTGATCATTCACCAATGTCAGATCTAGGTTGTAGTGCTCACCGATACGCTGCCAGAACGCAATGCCGGAACCCCCCAATGGATCAATACCGATTTTCAGCCCGGCTTTCTGGATAGCGGCCATATCAACCACATCACCCAGCGCAACGACATACGGCTCGACTAAATCTTGCTGGTGCAGATATTCACTGCTCAATGCCTGAACGAATGGCAGACGCTTAACGCTTTTCAGACCTTCTTCGAGCAACTCATTAGCACGACGTTCGATAATCGCGGTCAGATCCGTATCGGCGGGGCCGCCATCAGGTGGATTATATTTAATACCGCCATCTTCCGGTGGATTATGGGATGGCGTAATCACAATCCCATCCGCCTGCGCCTTACCTTGACGGTTATAGCAGAGGATGGCATGAGAAATCGCCGGAGTTGGCGTAAATCCATTATTTTCCTGCACAATCACATGCACATTATTGGCGGTCAACACTTCCAGCACAGAAATAAAAGCCGCTTCTGACAACGCATGGGTATCTTTACCCACATAGCAAGGGCCGTTTATTCCCCGCTGCTTACGGGCTTCCACAACTGCCTGAGCAATTGCCAGAATATGCGCTTCATTAAAGCTACTGCGCTGAGAGCTGCCACGATGGCCGGATGTACCGAATTTAACCTTATGCACCGGGTTTTCCGGCTGAGGATGTAAGGTGTAATACTGTGAAGTCAGTTGCGCTACGTTTATCAGATCACTTTGGCGGGCAAGTTGCCCCGCGCGCGGATGATTTGCCACTTTATCTCTCCTGGATGGCTGCACCGCCTTGACTGTTGCAGCGCAGCTTTAGTCAGTTAAATCGTGCCACACACCTTTTCAATAAGATTGGCTGCGAATTGCATATCCCGCATAATTTGTTCAACCATATTACGCTTACGGTCAGTATTGGTGTTAGTAATGACCCAAAAAGGTGTGCCCGGAATATGACGAGGTTTGGTTTGTTTGCCACTGGCAAGCAACGTCTGTTGATCACCGGCAAAATAAACACGGGTACGACCATGCATAGCATCGGTTGTCTGAGAAAAACTTTCACTGTTCAAGCTGTATAACGTGGATAAGATCGACATAAAGCGATCAACTGATTTTTTCTTCTCAGAATAGTCATCTGAAAGTAACAATTCACGAATTACACGAACAGAATCCCGCGGGCGAGATACTGATGTTTTCTCCACAGCGCTAAAAGGCTGCACGTTTTGTACTGGCTGCTCGGCGTTAAATTTCAGCATCCGCCGTAAAATATCAGATGCACTTTCACCGATATGTTGTGTGTGGCTGGCAATATAGCGGTAAAGGTCTTCATCAACTTCTATCGTTTTCATTTCTATCCAGTACTGTTCTAAATAAAAAATTTAGCCGGATTATAAAGTATAAAAGGAGAAAACAAAATAGGTAAAATTTCAATAACTTAATAGTGTTTCAGTGTGAAAAACAATATGACAAGGCAGGCGATTTTCATCTAAAACAAATCAATCAGTTACATGGATATTGAGAGGCCTTAGCCAGAGTTTTCTGTCCCTTTCCTCCGTCAATTCTACGACATGCAATCGATAAAAATCAGTTGGAGATAACCGGATATCCCTCCAATTCATATCAATAAAGGATTTCTGTTTCTGGATTTAGATAGCTATAAACTCTTATTGCTATCGTTAATGAGCTCGATAATACTAAATCCGAGCAAGGTTCAAATTTTTCACAAGGTTCCCACTGCTCATTTTCATATTGCCCTTTTGCTCCGGAAAAAAAACAATAACGTTCAAAAATATCTATTTTATCTTGAGGAAGTTGAGTATATGTCTGAAAATACCCCTGTCGCCATGCCATATCGTTCACAACAAAAGGAGAAAATAGTAAGTTATTCTTACTACAATTAACCTTATCCTCTTTTCTTTTCGTTATATCTTTATAGATATAGATAATATTAAAGTCAGTCTGCCCTTTGGCAAACTCAATCTCATTCTTGGCAACCATGCCATGTACAAAACCAATACTTTCAATTTCCAACGTAAATAAATCACCGACTTCAGGACGTTTGAGCTTACGCTTCCCTTTCTTTACCATTGCAACTATAGCATCTGAATGTATTTCTTTAAGTTGATTGCTCATGAATACCCTCCTTTCTTACTTTATCCCCACCGGGGATATGCAACTATCCATCAAAGAGTAGCTTCTCAATAACTATGCACATAGATAGGTCATGAATAAAGCCGAAAGATCAAAAAGGATCTTCCGGTTTTGCCAAATACTATTTAAGTATTTATTTCAATAAATAATATCATATGTAAAGCAATATTGCATTCCAGATTCCTCAATTAAAATGTAATAAAATCATCATGCTAAAATTATATGTATAACAATGGGTTGAAGAAGGCCATGTGTAGCAGAATTATGAAACGTTATTTAGGACAGCCCCTAATTTTATTTATAATTCATTTTCTACCCAACAAATTATTTCCTTTTTTATAGAGTCTGTATTTAATGAAGTATTCCATGCCAATATATCTTCCCCATCATAACAATCACTTATCATGAATAAATAAATTGCAGAGCTTCCTTTTTGAAAAATATTTTTGCTAATACAGTGATTCATTGCGTTAATAAAAACCCTAATAACACTATCTCTATGTTTTATAAAATCATAATCATTAGAACTAGCTAGCAGCTCTGCTGATACCATTGAAAGGGCTGTGTTATTATAAATATATTTATCGTCATTTTTAGATATAGATTCACTAAACCACTCTGAAGGGCTATATTTGTAAGTTAAAGGATACTCATTATCTTTTACTGAGTGAAAGTGATTATTTGTGTTAAATAATAAAGAAATAGACATAAAACTTTCATCAGTAAATAAACAAAAGGAACTGATATCCTCCCAATATTCTTTATCTTTTATATAGCTTATCATATCAACAATACCACTGATTATATTTTCTTCTAGTTTATCATAGTTCATAAATGCCTCATTTTCATATCATATCTTTTGCGAAAAGTTCGCCAAGTTTAACTAAAGTTTCTTTCACTGAACCTTTGGAAGCAACAGCTTTTCTCAAAGTTTCATTAACTTTCCTAGCTACATCTATAGTATGGTTTTTGTTTGGTGCCCATACAAAATTTTCTATACCATATATGGGATCAATTCCTGCTTCTCTCAATATCCTCTGGCTATCTTCAATATACTTTCTGGCTGCTATGGGCCCTTTTTGAAAAACTATGTGATGAGCATGTGCCCTTATCATCTGAATAGGAGCCATTGTGCCAGATAATTTAGAAAAGTAATCTCCCCATGAACTCAAGCTTTTAGATAGTTTTGCAGCGTCGAATACAGAATAACCTTGCTTTCTAAATTGCATATAACGAGCAAATCGTGCAGGACAAATAACCAGCCCCAGAGGATCGATCCAACCCGTGGGATTAGGCACGTAACTGTAAGGATTTACTCCTCCTGCTAACCCCAAAGGATCTTAGGGACTATCCCGACGCCATCATACAGTTTAGCGGACTTTTCCCCTTGATTTAGCCGCCTTTTTCTCCGCCGCTTTTTCCCGCCCTGTTAAAGAACATACCAACTCGCCCCGACGGGCACTTGGCCGATGTTAGCGCATTTTTTCCCCGATGTCAGTGTCGGGTTTTGCCCCGTTTTTCCTGCCGGAACCGGGTCTTATTGGGAACCCGTGGCGGCGGGGCAGCTTGCCTGCGCCGCTGACGCGGGTTGGCCGGGTGCGGGCCGGCGAGGCCCGCAGGTGACGCTGTTCAGCAGGGAAGCCCCTGGGGGCTGCACGGGGCGGAGATGGCGAGCACGGGGACGAGCAACGAAGCGCAGCGCAGTGCGAGCCGCGCGCAGCCAGTGCAGCGGGGTTGGGGCGGGGGCAATAAACCGCGGCCAGCTTGCTGGCCTGCCTTCAGGGCGGTTGACCTTAACGGACTGACCGACAACGGGTTAAGGCAGATTTTCGCCCCGGAGCCGCCAGGGACGGCGGCGACTGCGGCGGTGGGTTTTAGCATTGAGGCTGACAGCAGCGGGCGTAGCCCGGTGCGCCGCTGGGGCTGAGAAGCTCAACCCGGCGGCCAGCCGCTCACCTTTGTTGAGGTGGCCGCGCAGCGCCCTTGGGTGGGCGGCGCCGACATAATGTTTGTTATGCGAGGTGGGCCGTTCAGGCCCATTTTGCATAATGC
>NZ_JAJAFX010000070.1:0-27483 GCF_025384845.1 Photorhabdus temperata
TTTGGAAATGGTTCACCCGGTCGCTAAGCGGCCTTTTTTATTTTAAGGAAATTAAATGGCACTCACAGACAAACAGGAAATGTTTTGTTGCGAGTACCTCGTTGATTTGAACGCCACGCAAGCGGCTATTCGTGCGGGGTACAGTGAAAGTACAGCACGGAACATTGGCTGTGAAAACTTAGCAAAACCTAACATTCAATCCCGTATTGCTGAATTGAAATCAGAGCGAAACGAGCGTGTACAGGTTGACGCTGAATATGTGCTTCGTCGCTTAGTCGAAATCGACCAGATGGATGTCTTGGACATACTTACGGAAGAAGGGGATTTGAAGCCCGTTAAGGAGTGGTCAGTAGTTTGGCGTACAACATTATCAGGCTTAGATGTTATAGCAATGTCAGGAGAAGAAAATACCGAAACGTTGCTCAAGAAAATCAAATGGCCTGACAAAGTGAAGAACCTTGAATTGCTTGGTAAGCATGTAAGTGTTCAAGCCTTTAAAGATCAAATTGAACAGAAGACTGTTGTAACTCACAACATTATGCCAGTTCCGACATGCGACAATGTTGATGATTGGGAGTCAGTAGCACAAAAACAGCAGAGTGAGGCTCTTGGTGAATGAGTTACAAAGTAGTTTGGAAGCCATTGCCGGGATCTCAATCGTTGGCTTTGAGTTGCCCATGTAATGAAATTCTGTATGAGGGGACTCGCGGACCTGGTAAAACAGCGGCGCAGTTAGCAAGATTTAGGCGTAATGTTGGTGTTGGATATGGTTCGTTTTGGCGCGGGATTATTTTTGATACTGAGTATAAAAACCTTGCTGACATCATTACGCAGTCAAAGCGTATGTATCGCCTGTTTAATGATGGTGCTCGCTATCTTGCGTCAGCATCAGAATTAAGGTGGGTTTGGCCGACTGGTGAAGAATTACTATTTCGCTTTGGGAAAGAAGAAGACGACTACTGGGATTATCATGGACAGGAGTTTCCGTTTATTGGGTTTAACGAACTAACAAAACAACCCTCTTCTGATTTTTACGAGATGATGTTTTCATGTATGCGTTCATCATTTCGCCCAGCTGACTACCCGCAGGAAAATGGGGAGTTAATTAAACCAATACCGCTTGAAATGTTTAATACAACTAATCCGTTTGGTATTGGGCACTCATGGGTTAAGAAACGTTTCATTGAACCCGCTCCCAGAGGCACTGTAGTTAGAGAAACTCAAACAGTATTTAACCCGCAAACAGAACGAGATGAAGATATAACGCTCACTCGTGTAGCAATTCACGGCTCATATAAAGAAAACCCATATCTTGATCCGCAATACATAGCCATGCTAATGGGCATTAAAGACCCTAATAGAAAAAAAGCATGGGTTGGAGGTTCATGGGATGTGACAAGCGGCGGTAGGTTTGATCATCTTTGGAATGCAAATTTACATGTTATCAAGCCGTTTAAAATCCCTGATAGTTGGACAGTTGATCGCTCTCACGACTGGGGGGAGTCAAAGCCGTTTTCTAACCTGTGGTGGGCGCAATCTGACGGGAGCGAAGCAACGTTGCATGATGGACGCAAGTTCTGTCCTCCTGCTGGGTCATTAATTCTAATTGGTGAATGGTATGGCTGTCCGTCTGATGAGTTAAACAAAGGGTTAAACATGTCATCTACAAACGTTGCCAAGGGGGTCATGTGGATAGATAAGCGGCTGGTGGGAATTGAAGAAGAAGAGCCGAAAGAAACCAAAGGCCAGGGACAGATGCACATCATGCCGGGTATCTGCAAAAAAGTCATCCCAGGCCCCGCTGATAGCGCAATTTATAACACGGCTGACAATGAGTTATCAATCGGGCAGAAGATGGAAAAACAAGGTGTGAAGTGGGTCGAATCAAACAAAAAACCGGGTTCGCGCATTAACGGTGCATCTCTTTTTGCCGACATGCTTGAGGCTGTTATTGAAGGCAAGAAAACCGAATCAGGCATGCCCGAAAAATCAGCTTTCTACGTATTTGATTATTGTCGTGGCTGGATAAGTCGAATTCCTGTTTTAGTCAGAGATAGCAAGAATCCTGATGACGTGGATACGTCACAAGAAGATCACGATTGGGACGCCACACGTTACCGCGTTCTGCATTCACCGCCGAAGAAAGTCGGCAAAGTCACCAAACTTCGGATGTAATCATCATGCCAGATATTTCAACCCCTAATCTTGATTATAATAACATGATCGAAGCATGGGATATTAATGACGCCTTAATGGGTGGTGCGCTTTATATGCGTCAATCGGGTGAGCAATACATGCCGCGTTGGCCCAACGAAGATAAAGACTCGTATGAAAAAAGATTGGCTGTTGCTACTCTTCTTCCTGCCTATGAAGAAACAATTAAACAGGACATAGGGCGCGTATTTTCAGAACCCACGCAGTTGAGCGAAAATGTTCCAAAAGAGATAGTTGAATTATGTAAAAATTTTGATCTTGAGGGAAATAGGCTGGATGTTTGGGCGCAAGAATGGTTTAGTTTGGCACTTCAATACGGTGTAGCTTATGCATTAGTAGAGTATCCTCGTGTCGATCACTTCACTACACGCACAAAAGCAGATGAGAAAAGCATTGGCGCAAGGCCATATGCTGTCATGTTGAATCCGCGTCAGGTCATAGGCTGGAAGTCAAAAACTATTGGTGGGAAAGTCGTCATCACTGAATTGCGTGTTAAAGAAGTGATCACGATTGATGCTAATGATTTTGGTCAGACTCGAATAGAACAGATTCGGCACATCATTCCAGGTCATGTATTCATATATAGAAAATCAACTGATAACAATAACGCATTATCTTGGGTTATTTTTGATGAATGGGATACATCACGAGAGGATATTCCATTTGTTCAACTTTATACAAAACGTTCTGGGTTAATGCGTGCGTCACCGCCACTGTTAAATCTTGCTTTATTGAACATCAAACATTGGCAGAGTCAGAGTGAGCAGGACAATATTTTACATGTCGCTCGCGTTCCGTTGCTCAGCGTGTTTGGGCTAGAAGATGAACAAGAATTAACTATCGGCTCATCAGCGGCCACAAAATTCAGCGACAAATCAAAGCAGGGAATGGAATATACAGAACATTCTGGTTCAGCTATTGATGCAGGTAAAGAATCGTTGCATGAAATTGAAAAACAAATGCGCCAGGCGGGTGCTAAATTACTGCGTGCTGAGAATACATCGACAAAAGCCATAGATCAGGTAACTGAGGAGAAAATGCAAGAGCAGTCACCTTTATATACGATGGCAAACAGTCTCGAAGATGCACTGGATAATATCCTTCAAATTATGGCAGAGTGGCTTGGATTACCAACTGGCGGAAATGTTGATGTTAGAACAGAATTAGAAACATCCGGCCAGATATTTAATCCGCAAGCAGTGTTAGCAATTCAGTCACTGAGACAAGGTGGGGATATCCGGCGCATTGATGCCATTAGAGCACTTCAATCACTAAAAATTATTGATCCTGATACTGATGTAGAATCTGTTTTGGATGAGTTGAATAATATGAGTCCAAATTTGTTGGGTGACTAAATGGCAACGGTAAACAGCAAATTACGTGATGAAGCAATAGCAAGGAAGCTATTCTCAGGCAGGTATTCTAACTATGTGGCTAAGCGTATTGTTAAAAAGCTCAATGAGTTTGATACTGAATTAGTTACTAAGCTGGTAATGACGCTTGATGATAGTAACTTAAGTTCTGAGTCATTTACTGTAAAACGACTTGAATCATTGCTTGGTAGTGTCAGAAAAATAAATAAACAATCAGTGACAGTCGCGTTTACTGATTTGGCTGATGAATTATTGACATTAGCTAAATATGAGGCGGGTTATTATCCCTCACTCTTTGAATCATTATTGCCTGATATTGTTCTTCGACATTATCCGTTGATGAGGATCACTCAGGATATGATTTATGCGGCTACGATGGGAAGGCCATTTCAAGGCAAGTTGCTATCTGAGTGGGCTTCAGGACTTGAACAAGATCGGCTGGTTCGCATCAGTAATACAGTCAAGAATGGTTATCTTAATGGCGATAGTGCTTATGAAATCGGTAAAAAAATCAGAGGCCATGCAGCGCTAAATTATAGTGACGGTGCATTGCAGATGAGCCGGGCTAATGCTACCAGCATTGCAAAAACAGCCGTCAGTCACTTGCAGTCAATTGCCCGCAATGAATTTGCGTATATAAACAGTGAGTTAATTGATTGCAAACAATGGTTGTCAACGCTTGATAACAAAACGTCAACAATGTGTATTATTCGTGATCACAAAAAGTATACGCTTGACGGTAAACCTATCGGCCACAAAATCCCTTATCTGCAAGGTCCCGGCAGGATACATTTCTGTTGTCGTTCCACTGAAAATCTTGTGACTAAATCTTGGAAAGAGTTGGGTATTAATGCTAACGAAATGCCTGTAGGGACACGTGCCAGTATGGATGGACAAGTTCCCGCTGATATTTCTTATCTTGAGTGGCTTAAAAACCAGCCACTTAAACGGCAAATTGAAATACTCGGTGAAACAAGAGCCAGGCTAATGCGCGACGGCGGTATAGATCCTTCGGCGTTCTTCACAGACAAGGGCGAATTTATCAATTTGGATAAGCTTAAAGAATTGGATGAAAAGGCATTTGAAGATGCTGGATATGAATGATTTTAGATATTTCTTTTAATTCAAATCACAACCTGCTTCGGCAGGTTTTTTATTACCTGCTGCTAGCGGATGCGAAGCGGTGCGCGGGTCGGATGACCTTATTTTAAGCCGGAAGGTTCGGAGATTAACTCATGAAATTGAAATTAGATGCAGACGGAAAAGTAGTTGTTGAGAACGGTATGCCGGTATATGTGCATGATGACGGCAAAGAAATCCCATTCGACGCTCCTGCCGCGTTGAGCAAAATTACAGCGCTGAATGGTGAAGCAAAAACGCATCGTGAAGCGAAAGAAACGGCGGAAGCCAAACTCACGCAATTCGCTGGTATTGACGACCCGGCTAAAGCCATTGAAGCCCTGCAAACTATGACCAAAATCGATCAGAAAAAACTGATTGATGCTGGTGCGGTTGACCAGGTTAAGGCAGAAATTACTAAGGCATTCCAGACGCAGCTTGATGAGGCCAACAGCAAGAGCAAAACATTGGAAGAACAGCTTTATAAAGAGATGATCGGCGGGCGCTTTGGTAGCTCTGCGTTTATCAAAGATAAGATAGCAATTCCTTCTGATTTTGTTCAGGCACGCTTCGGTCAGTCATTCAAAATCGAAGATGGCAAAGTGGTTGCATATGACCCGTCAGGCAACAAAGTGTTTTCACGCACTAAACCCGGTGAGCTTGCTGATTTTGATGAAGCACTGGAATTCTTGGTCGAACAGTATCCACAGAAAGATCACATTCTTAAAGCATCCGGCAATAGCGGCGGCGGTTCACAACAGACGCAGCATCAGCACGGACAAAAAACAATGAAACGCTCGGCTTTTGATTCACTGGATATTGCTGGTAAGCAAACAGCACTTAAAGACGGCGTGTCAATCATAGATTAATTGGAGTGACAAATGGCAGGAAATACCCTGACGGGACTTATCCCGACAATTTATACAGCATTGGATGTTGTTTCTCGTGAGCAAGTGGGATTTATTCCTGCTGTGGCTCGTAATACCAAAGCGGATGCCGCCGCCAAGGGGCAGGATGTTACTGCGCCCGTTGCACCCGTCGCAAAGACAGTTGATATCATTCCTGGTCCCACAGCACCCAATGACGGGGATCAGGAAATAGGCACTGTTCAAGTGAAAATCACTAAATCAAAAATGGCACCAGTCAAGTGGAACGGTGAGGAGCAATTGGCAATTGGTCCGGCTGGTACTTATAACACCATTCTTGCGGACCAGTTTAAACAGGCATTTAGAGCCATTTCAAATGAAGTAGATGGTGACATTGGGGCATTGTATTTCGGCTCGTCACGCGCCATCGGCGCTGTGGGTAAGACGCCATTTGGTATCAAAGAAGACCTGTCTGATTTTGCCGATGCTCGACGTGTACTTGAAGATAACGGTGCGCCGACGACTGATTTGCAGATGGTTCTTGGTTCTGCTGCTATCGCAAATATCCGCGGCAAACAATCCGTTCTGTTCAAAGTGAATGAAGCGGGTACGGAAAATCTGCTGCGTGAGGGTACAATTGGGCGTATTGAAGGCTTTAACCTTCATAACTCGGCGGGTGTTAAACGGGTAACGGCGGGAGATGGAACCGGGTTCCTTGTTAATAAATCTGAAGGCCATAAGGTGGGTGATCGGTTGATCTCTGTTGATACTGGAAAAGGAACAGTGAAACCCGGTGATATAGTCACGTTTGATGGTGATGAACATAAATATGTTGTTGCTGTTGCAACTGCATCAGTTATCACTTTATCAGCGCCCGGCCTGTTGCAAGACTTGGCTGATGATACCGAGGTTACCGTTGGTGCTAGTTACACAGCAAATATGGCGTTTGATCGTAATGCATTCTTGCTGGCCTCCCGCACTCCTGCAATGCCAGAAGGTGGTGATACTGCGGATGATGTGATGAATGTTACCGATCCTGTATCGGGTATCACTTTCCAAGTCGCACTGTACCGTCAGTACCGCCAGGTTCGTTATGAAGTTGGCCTGGCGTGGGGCGTGGCTTCGGTTAAGCCTGAACATTCAACTATCATCTTGGGGTAAAGATATAGGGGATTCGTCCCCTTTCTTATTTATTGGAAGGGTATATGGCGGGATTAACTAAAAAGCAAAAAGAGCTTACAGCACAAGGGCAGTCAGATAACTCTATCTCTGTTGAACCTGTTGAACCTGTTGAACCTGTTGAACCTGTTGAACCTGTTGAACCTGTTGAACCTGTTGAACCTGTTGAACCTGTTGAAGTGGTCATACATATGACTAGGAATGTTCCATCTTTTGCCGGTGGTCCAATTGAGGCTAATGTTCATCAAGATGAGATAGATCGTTGGATCGATGATGGTTGGCAAGTGAGTGAATGGAGAGGTGAACATGTTAGTAACTGATTCATCATCACCCAATTTTAATAGTTATGCGAGCGTTGAAGATTTACGAACATTTGCGACATCTCGTAACTACGAAATTCCAGATAATGATACTGCTTGTGAACATCTACTCATGCAAGCAATGGATTATCTGGCAGGATTGCGCTGGAAAGGTAGCAGAACAGTAAAAGATCAGCTATTGGCGTGGCCTCGTGAGGGGGTAATTGTTGATGGTTACTTGTTGCCAAAAGATATTATTCCAAGGCAAGTTATTCAGGTTCAATGCCGACTTGCTATTGAAGCTCAGGAAATAGATCTTACTCCGTCGTTCGCTGGTGGTGGTGAAGTCACTCAAGAGACGATTGTAGGTGCTGTTAACGTTTCATATGCAGAGCGAACTAGTGCTACATCTCCGCGTTTCACGTGGCTGAATGGTTTGCTGCGTGGGATGATTGTCGGAGCTAATCAAATCAGCTTAGTGAGAGGGTGATATGGCTAAGTTCTATCCGCGAATGCGTAAGACAGCTGATAAGCTTATTAAAAAATATGGTATGGAATTCGAGCTCTTACGCAAAGGTAAGATAAAAGTAATTAATGGCATTGAGCATTATGAACCGGATCGTTCGTTTAAACCCATTGGCATTAAGACCGATTACAAGGCTAATGAAATTGATGGCAAATTAATTCTTGCCGGAGATATTCGCATTGTATTTACGGGTGAAACAGAAATTAAAGTGGGTGATATTGTCACTGTCGATAATGATAAATATCGCGTTATAAATAACAATCCATCAAAGCCCGCTGACACACTCATTTGTTATCGTGCGCAACTGAGGAAATAATATGTCTGATTCTAATCAATTTATGCAAGCGATTAATGCATTCGTTGATAAATATCAGAAAAATACTGAAAATGTCGTTAAAGTTGCAAGTATGAGGATTCTTGCAAAGCTTGTGGATATATCGCCAGTGGGAAACCCTGAGTTGTGGAAAGTGAACAAAACGGCGAGAGATTATAATGAGGCTGTCTTTGAACATAACGAAATGCTCAGGTTAGATCCCGATAATCTTACCCCAAAGAAACGGCAATTGAAGAAGCGCGTTAAGGTCGTTGATAGCATGGATATTAAATCTCCGCCAGGCTATACGGGTGGAGCATTTCGCGGTAACTGGCAAGTATCGTTTAATGAACCTGCGGAGGGAGAAACTAATCGTATTGATAAAAAGGGCAATATGACAAAAGCGGTTGGTAATTTAATGATTGATCAGTTTAAGGTTGGTATGAAAGCTATTTATTTCACGAATAATCGTCCTTATGCATATAAGCTTGAGTTTGGTCACTCGTCACAAGCCCCAAATGGAATGATCAGGATAACAGCGGAGGAGGCTGCAAGCATGTTCAGAGATGCAGCGAGTGAGGTGAATAAGTGAGTACATCAAAGATAATTAGTCTCATTAAAGCTTATGTCGGAAACTGGGCGGATAAATATGGTTTTCATATTGAGTATTCGAATATTGAATTCACAAGTACCGGAAAAGTGTATTTACAGTGCCACATTATACCCGCCGCGACGGATAATATTGGCCTTGCATTAGATATGCAAATATATCGCGGGATTGTGCAAGTTAATGTTGTCACAAAAGCCGGAGATGGTGAAGTTGAAGCGCTATTCATGTCTGAACAATTGTGTAATTTGTTAAAAAATGGACATGAAATCGTTGATGGTGATTTCAAAGTTTATTTCAATGGTGAACCAACAGTTCATCCCAGTATTCAAGATCATGTTAATTACATAACCCCGGTTAGCGTGCCGTATCGCGCTGATGTTAATGTTAATTAATGATAAACAGATTAATTAATACTACCGCTTAATTGCGGTTTTTTTATGCCTAATATGAGGTGAAGCATGGCATTTAACATTCCCAATGGCTCAAAAGTTTATATTTCAAATAAACTTGATGAAGCTGCAAATATTACGGCGGCGACTAATGACAAAGAAGTTGTTTTGACCGTAGATAATTTAAACGAGATTAAAGCCGGCGATATCGTACAGATCGAGTCTGGTTGGTCAAAAATGAAAGGGGCATTCCGCGTTAAAATAGCATCAGGAACATCGGTTACCCTGGAGGGGATGGATACAACCGATAAAGATAATTTTCCACCCGGTGGTGCTGTTGGAACAATTAAGAAGGTTGTTGCATTTACCCGAATTGAGCAGGTTTTAACGGTAAGCATTGAGGGCGGGGACCAGCAATCGACAACTGTCCAGTTCCTTGAAGATGACCAAGCTCAAAACGTAGATACGTTCAAGAACGCGGTAGTGATGACGTTCAATTTTGCGTATGACCCGACATTACATGCTCACAATCTACTGATTGGTTTTGATGAAAGTAAGGAACTGGTGACAGTCTATTTCTTTAATAAGAAAGCCGGTCATGATCGCTATTTTAATGCCACGGTTTCATATCAAGAAATCCCGAAAACGGCTATCAACGAGGTTGAAAACATTGATGTGAAATTCTCGCTGCGTTCTAAGCAAATGATCTATGTGAGATCAGCAAAAAAGTAACTACGGTATCTGGGGAGTCCTTTGATACTGATAAAACAGTAACAAAGCCAAATTCAGATACCGATGCTAATAATTTACAGGTGAATAATGAGTCAGATTACATTAAATCCAAATCCAACATTTAAAGAAGTGGTGAAAATAACCGTACCGGGTGGTGGTGAAGGTGAATTAACTTTTGAATTCAAACATTATCCGTTGAGTAAGCTGGCTGAAATGGGAAAACAGGATGGCATGACGAACGATAAATTCATTATGTTTATTGCGAATGGATGGGGATTTAAGGAGCACGAATTTAATCAAGAAAATCTGGATACATTGCTTGATAATTATCCTCAGGCTTACGAAGCAATAATTACCACTTATTACCAGTCCCTTGGCCTGTTCCGCGAAAAAAACTAATTGCGGTTGCGCGGGCATTATATACAAAACCTCAATCTGAATTTGAATTGGAAATGCTCGGTGATATCGCCGACGACGTTGAAGTCTGGCCGGATGTCTGGGAGTCATTTCTGACATTTCAAGCGTTATCTACACAATGGCGAGTAGGCGCTGCTGGTGCAACAGGGCTTGATTACAATGTCTTACATTCAGTTATGGATTTAATCGGCGTAAATGACCGCGCAACTGTGTTTAATGATATTAGAGTGATGGAACGTGAAGCTCTAATAATCATGCATTCAGAAAATAGTTAATCAGCCTCGGTATTCACTGAGGCTTTCTTTTATGTGCTTCACACGCACGAATCAGATAAAACCCAGAACCTTTTCACAAATGCACCCTTGAGGACTGCCAGCGGTTGGCTGCTTTCTGGGGCTGGTATTCCTGTGTGACAAGGGTTCATTTTTGAGCAGGTAATAAGCCATGAATAATATTTTCCCAATGGAGTATGAAAAACAGTTGTTCCCATTTAGTAATGAATGTTGGGCTAATGCCACAGTAGCAGCCAAGCATTTTGGTAAAAGAACAGTGGATTGGCTGAGACTGGATTCAACAAAAAGCTATGCAAGAGAAATTGGAGAAGAGCTTGATATACAAGCAATAAATATAAAAGGTGAGATTTCCCACCTTTTAGTTAACGTAGAAAAAGGCCGTAACGGTGGAACATGGATTCACCCTGAACTGGTCATTGAGTTTGCTCGTTGGCTATCTCCCAAATTTGCTCGGGCATGTGATAGACATATTAAAAACATGTTGATATCACAGAATCGAACACTGACCGAAGATCAGATTATCAATCTGCTCACCTATCAAGAGCCAACAACATGGGAAAAACGGTTCCAAGAGCCTTATTATCAGGCGTTATCGAGAATGACAGGCTTACCTTACTTTGGTCATGTAGGTGGATGTCCGTCTTTGTTTGGTGCGATCACTTCTAAGTGGGTATATCAGGTTATATTGCCGGATGCTGTTTATTCTGAAGCGAAAGAGGTCGCTAAAGGTAGCGGAGAGAAGATCCATCAATATCTTAAGCCAGAAGCATTAAAGCTGGTGGAAGAACAATTGAAGGCCGTAACAATGCTGGCTAACGGTTGCATTGACTACAAAGACTTTGAGTCTCGTTGTATGGCGGCATTTTGGGTAAAAGGGCAGTTAAAACTGATTTATCCAGCCGCTTAACCCCAAGCCAAGGATGGCAAATCTGAAACATTTTGATACATCACAGAACAATAAGAATACAATTTTGGTTGTTAAATCCGTTGAATTAGAGGTTCAATCGAACTATTATCACCATAGCGATATCGCAATTTGATAACTGCTAAATATCTATCCACTTTAATTTCATGATGTTAGGGGGCTATATGAGAACTGAGCATACCAGATCTATACAGACTATTAGCCACTCGACAGAAGTTATTGATTCTTTCTTTGATGAACTATCACAGAAGGAATTCTCCGTTAGACGATTAAGTTTCAGGCACGATCTTAATCGGCAAATATTCATCGTGACGATAAGTAACGATAAAAAAAGCGATGATTTTTACGTTGTTCCTTTCGCTGAATTATCATACAGGCGTAACAAGATTAATGTCATAGTCGATCCTAAAGCACAATACCCTGAATTATGCACAGATGCTGATAGCGCGATAGAGCTGATCAAATCTTCAATTATGGGTTATATGTCACAGTATAATAGATTATTTGCTCACTAAACTGGAGATAAGGAATTGGCTCCAAACTTCACCAAAAGTTATTCTAAGAACTTAAAGCATAAGCCTTTCAGCACTTCAGAGACAGAAATAGATACATATTATTACCTATCTTCTGATGGTGACTTAGTCAAAGTGACTGAGTACGCATTAATTGGTGGTGAGTTTGATTACTATTGCGAGCTAGTAGCAATGGGATGTGGAACAGAGGATTTCTATTCTGAGCATGCAACTACACTAAAGAATGCAAGATTAAAAGAATGGCAGATAATCGAGGAGTTATTGTCATTAGGTATGCATCAACCAAGTGAAGATTTACTGATTGGCAGAGTAGCATTTAATGATTTTAACTTTTATGATGGCGGCGCACTGAAAACAGGCAAACAGATAAGAGGCACTGAAATACTAAGCAGCTATCAAGGTGTTGGAGCTGCTAAACAAATATATAAGTGTCTACTTTTGAAACATGACTATTTAATATGTGACCATATACAAACAATTCTAGGTGGTCGGTTATGGGCTCAAGGAATGATAAAAATCGGCGAAGTCAGGGTCTATGACTGCACAAAAAAACAATTTGTAGATGTGTTAACACCATATGGTCACGGAATTAATGGTGTTTTGCCTTGGAGTGCCATAGGATTAGATCAGTATGACATGGCTCTGTGGGGTTCGAAAATGAAACTAGCAATGGAACCTTGCCAACATCTAGTCAACATCATAAGTAAAGATAAGTTATATAGCTAACCCGCCCCGCGCGGGTTTTTCATTTCTAGGCCGCTTAATTGCGGTTTTTTTACATCTGAGGTCAGCATGTCTGATATCGCAACTATTTCTTTGAGACTTGAAACATCTGATTTAGAGCGTGGAAATCAGGAGCTAAATAAATTTCAATCTGTTGCTGAAAAAGCAAGTAAGGCATCTTCTGGACTCAACGAACAGTTTAAGAGTGGCATTGATACTCAAAAGAGAGCGGCAGAGACGCTAAAGGAACAAAGGAATGAGTTAGGAAAGGTATTAGATCGCTTAAATCCGACAAATAAGGCTTTTGCTGAATTAGATAAAATGGCCGAAAAATTAAACAAGGCCAGAGACTTAAAAATCATCAATGAAACGGTTTTTAACAAGTACAACGCTATTATCGAATCAACGAATAAACGGCTGTACGATATGGAAGCGGCTCTTACTGAGGAGGGGCGAGCAAAATTAATCGAAGCTCAAGCCAGTAAGCGAGCTGAAACAGCAGCAAAAAGCTTCCTTGATGCCCTTAAGCTACAAACAGACGGTATCGGTAAAACCAAAACTGAACTCCTTGAATTAAAAGCCGCTCAAATTGGAGTATCTCAACAGGCGGCACCATTTATTGCCAAGTTGAAACAGCAAGATCAAGCCTTTATGAGAGGTGCTATTACTGCTGGTCAATACAAAATGGCAATGCATCAGTTGCCAATGCAAGTTACTGATATTGTGACTTCTCTCGCTTCCGGGATGCCGATTTGGTTGATCGCAATACAGCAAGGTGGACAGATTAAAGATTCATTCGGTGGTATTGGTAATACCTTTAAGGCATTAACAACACTCATTACACCAATGCGAATAGCAATGGCTGGTTTAGTTGGTGGAGTGGCCGCTGCCTTATACGGTTTATATAAAGCATATGATGTTGCTGAAAAAGAGAGCAGTGCATTTAATAAGGCTGTCATCTTAACTGGTAGCTATTCGGGAGTGACGGCCAGGCAATTAGCTAGCATGGCGAGTGAAGTTGGTAAAAGCAACGGTACTGTTGGTAAAGCATCGGAAGTACTGAGTAAGCTTGCTGGCGCTGGCATTAGCTCATCAGTGAATTTAAAAGCCGCAACTCAGTCAATAATAGAGTTCAGCCGCTATTCCGGTCAGTCAATTGATGATTTAGTTAAGCAGTTTTCACAACTTTCTGATGATCCAGCCGGAGGTTCACTTGCTTTAACCAAGAATATGCATTACTTAACTGCTGCACAATATCAGCATATTGCTGCATTGCAAAAAGAGGGCGATAAAGCTAGCGCAGTGGCAGCAGCTACAGATGCTTTGAATGGAGCAATAAAGCAAAGAGCTGATGAAATCCGCAATAATATGGGAACCTTACCAAAGTTTTTTGATGAGATAGAGCGCTCTGCATCAAAAATGTGGGATGGGATAATGGGTCTCGGAAGAGACCCATCTGATGCAGAAAAAAGAGCGGAATTAGTATTAAAAATCAGGTCAGCGGAAAACGACCCGCGACGCTATAACGGTAAGGGTAAAGGGCTGTCTTACATAAGTAATGATACTTTGGCCCAATGGAAGAAAGAGTTAGCTTCAATTGATGAGCAAGCAAAGAAAAAACAAAATATTGCAAAACTTGATCAAGATGCAATCGATGCCCAATTAACGTTAACAAAATTGACTGAAGCTGGTGTAACAGCAGCCGAAAAGAGAGTTAAAGCCACTAAAGATCTTAATGAGGCGATTAAAGATAATGCTAAAGCTGCCGCTGAGGGGAGGGCTAAGTTATGGTCCAAGGAGGAAATAGACAAAGCGAGAGCTGGCATTGAAAGCTTGTATAAAGACACTAAAACGCCAAAAGGTAAGTCATACAGGCCAGATGCGGGTATCAGAACTGAGGATGCAGCAAATAGGCAGCTTTTAGCTCTCCAGGCCCAATTAAAAGTTCTACAAGATCACAAGTCGATTAATGATGTAATTAGTGCTCAACGTAGGCAGCTTTGGTTGGAAGAGGCTAAGTATACTGTTCTTCATAAAGCGGCAAGTAAGCGAAAACTAGATGATGATGAGAAGGCATTGCTGGCAAATGAAAAGCAAGCCCTATACATAGCTAGACAAAATGCTTACTGGGGCGACCAGATAGCCCTTTTGGAACGTCGAAATAAGCTTCATGATGATGCTACAAAATACATTGAGAAGATGAATGGTAGGATTGAATCATTAAGGGAAGCCAGAGGACTAAGTAGTAGGGAAGCTGAGAGGAAGACAGCTTTACGGGATTTAGAATCAGACTGGAAATCTAAAGGCGGTTCTGTTGATGATGAGGAGTATCTTGAAAAGGTTAAATCCCTAAAAGGTTTCTTTGCTGAACAAGATAAGGAGCGCCAAGACTGGCAATCTGGCTTCCAGAAAGGTTTTGCTGATTATCAGGATACGGCAACTAACGTTTACGGCAACGTAGCTAGCATTGCTCAAAATTCATTTGTTGGTATGGGGAATGTGTTTAGCGATTTTCTGACAACAGGCAAAGCTGGATTCAAAGACTTTGCAACATCGGTTCTTAAGCAGATAACCCAGATGATCACTCAGATGCTGGTGTTTAAGTCGATAGAGATGGGTGCTAGCGCTTTTGGTTTCTCTCTGCCTGGAATGGCTAGCGGTGGCTATACCGGCCCCGGTGGTAAGTTTGAGCCGAGAGGTATAGTTCACGGTGGCGAATTTGTATTTACGAAAGAAGCGACGAACCGCATTGGTGTAGGTAATCTGTACTCTATGATGCATAGCGCACAGGGATATGCGAATGGGGGTTATGTTGGCGGTGCTCAAGTGCCAAATAGTCAGATATTACAGCCTGCTCCTCGGTATGGATTAGTTCCTGCGGCTGGTGGTGTAACAGTCCAAACCAGCGTTTATATTGACGGAGGTTCTCAGCAGAAAGGTGCTGATGCAGGCTCTGTTGATATGTCCGGTATTACAAAGCAAATCAACGGCGCGATAGATAAAGCCATAACGGTACAGTTAACCAAAACAGGTTCTCCGCTTTGGAATGCCACATACGGTAGGCGTTAACTAAATCATGGGACAATAATGGCCCTGTTTTTGTATTATGAGGTAATTAAAGATGAATGTTGCACAGGGAAACGAAATTCAGGAACTGAAAAATGAAGTGTCTGACCTAAAGTCAGTCACCAATGATGTTGGTACAATGAAGACCGACGTTGCTTTAATATTACAAAAAATAGATAACCTCTCTTCATCTGTAGAGAAGAAAGCAAGCTCTGAGCAAGTGACAGAACTAGATAGCAAGATTTCAAAAAGGCCAACCGAAGAACAAGTAGACCTGAAAATTTCAAAAGTAGACACGAAAATTGGTGGCTTAGAGAAGAAAATTGGTGATCTTAAGGTATGGGTTTTGACCATATTACTATTTTCAATAGCAATGCCTGTCATTATGTTTTTGCTGAACTTCTACATGAGGAAGCCATAAACAGCCACTTATGTGTATTAGTCGCGACCAGATCTGGCGCAAAGCTTGAATAGTTATATCAGTGGCTATGGCTGTTTTATCAAAGTATTTCCTCAAGTAACCCCTTTCAAACCACACGGACGTGATTTTGCATTGATTTGCACTCGATAACGGTTAAACTCTCATCACTTAAATGAAACGAGGTGTGTGATGAAGAGATTAACTGCTTTATTGATAGGATCGATTTTGCTGTCTGGGTGTGCTCAAATGGTAGAAGAGCAAAATAAAAAAGATGCTGAAACAAAAGCAAGTTTAATGGAATGCTCAGAACCAAAGCTTGATGATAAATATCTTAAACCAACGAAAGAAGATTTTATTGCTCAACTTAATAGGCAAGCCTTATTTGCGGAAGCTTATAAAAGTATAGCGGGCATGAAAATGGATAGATTAAATATCAGTGGATTAACCCAGTCAGATGATCTTGAGGTGGTGGGAGCTATTGGTGATTGCAATAGAAAGCAAACTGAGCAAAGAATATCCATAGTAAAACCTCAATTTGAATCATTAAAATCGTCAACAAAAAACAAGGTTGAAAAAGTTGCGTTAATAAAGGCATATAGTGAGTGGGTTTCATATGTGAAAAACAATACTGGCGGGAATGATGCACGCGAGAGAGTAAAATTAGACTCCGCTATAGCAGAATATGAAAATCAATAGCTTTACCTAGGCCCCATACAGGGGCTCTTCTGTCGGTTAGTAACTTTTTGTTCCTGTTGAGCGTAAGTATCAGTGTTATCTGTCTGCTTTATATATTTCTAAATGAGGGTTAGTAATGAAAGGGTTAGGTTGTTTCTTATTGGCTATCGGTTTGGTGTGGATTTTTATTGCCTTTAATATGGATGTGAGTGTTGCAACAGGATATGGTGATAGAGTTAATAATATTGGGTTGATTGCTTCAAGACAAAATCACATCTTGCTAGGAGCCTTTATTTCATTCTGCGGGTTAATGATGGTGATATTTGGTGGCAGAAACCAACAGACAGAAGGTGATGTAAAATGCCCTTATTGTGCTGAGATCATTAGGCCAGATGCTATTAAGTGCAAACACTGCGGCAGTGATGTTCAGGCGAAGATGCAGGAAGAAAAGAAAAATAGTTTCAGACCAATAGATATGCCTATTGAAAGTTTCTTTATTAGGAGAAAGGTTGGGTTTGATGTTAATGAAGATAATGTCAGATCGATGGTAGAAAAAATAAAAATTGCCAACCCAAATGTTGATAATTCTCTGATTATTAATAAATACAAAGATGATATTAGATCAATCAGGGCTAAACTTCCACCTCAGATCAGAGACGAATTTTATGAAAAATACAAACATTGGATTGGTGAATAATAGCTAAATGCACTTAGCTGGCAGTTGTAGATTAAAAGATGTATCTGTCAGCGCGTCCTTGCGCTTAGGGTTAGTACTTCCAGCTGTTTTCCATGTTCAACAGATTTTCTCGATGAATGATGAGATAACCGGCTTTTTGTGCTAACTCCATGAATGTGTTTAATGTCAGTACGTGGCTATCCGGGCGAACTATTTCGCAACTATCAACAGTGCTATTTCGCATCGTTATTAGGATCTTGCCATTTTCGGGGAACTGGATACCGTTTGTTGTTTTTACTAATGTTGTAGTCGGAGTGGCATCCTTCTGGTTAAAGTAAAAATCTTCCAGTGCCTCGAAAACATCCCAAGCTTTATCAGTGTCGAGCATCTTTGCATGACGAGCTGCCCCGCGCTCGGTCCATAAAGTTAAGCTGCGAGCACGTTTACCGACTAACTGAATGCCACTTTCAACAGAGTAGCTTAAAGATACTCTGTTTTTAAGTTCTTGTTATTCTTTACCTTTTAGAATAAAGAAATGTTTTCCTTCGCTAAATCTATCAGCATTTCTAGCGTGGTTCTGACGAATTCGTACAACATCTGTTGTATATAGTTCTGCCAGCAACTCAGTGGTGATTACTGGAATTCCGTTGTGATGGATAGATGGAAGGTTTTGGGCTGAAATTTGATTAGTCATTGCTGACTCCTGTTTGTTTTCTTCGAATTGCCACTGTCGTAGTGGTGCCGGGAGGTTCGAAACAGCACAAACAAAGCTGCGGACTTATTCCCCATTACTGGGTGTTGTATTCGTCGCCCTCCCGACCTTGATCGGGGTGTGGCCGCGCACTGCGCCCACTGAATGACAGGCATAAAAAACCCAACGCTAACGGGGTTGGTTCTGACCGTGTTTGTTGAGGTTTCGAAGCCTCGCAAGCGCAAGATAACTCCAGAGAGTAACCCTGTCAACAGTATTTCTTGCTGACACGCTGCTACATCCACGTTACGTAATACTCCATAAATGACAAGTTGACTGTTTTTTACTATACTTGGCATGTCTATATTCCTTCTTCGGATTTGACAATTAGAGGCCCTGACCATCCCCACGATAGTTAGGGCTTCACTCTTTTGGGGGAACAACAATATCATCTTTTTACTCTCATGGAATTAACTGGCTCAGTAATATGGTTTAGCAGTGTAGATAATAACCGAAATTTAATGCTGAAAGCTTCATCATTTATCACAAATTATTTTATAATTTTCAAAATATAAAAATAAAGATTTGATAATTTATAAATTTAAAGATTAATATTTTCATGGAAGGCATTAGAAGAAATTGCGAAGCTTGCCGCAGAAAACGTAGTAAGACATTGAAAGGAATGAAAAAGAAAAAAACTAACCCTGCTTTTCTGCTAAACTTACCTGAACGAATGTAAAGAAATGTAAAAAACACAAATAATAGTAATATCTAGATATGTATATCCAGACTCCATATTAAAAGAATGGTTATTTTTTTGCATATCACAGGCAACTTAGAACCCCTAGTGGGCTCTTGTTCTTTAATGGACAGTCAAACTAGAAAGCTATAACCCCAAGCCAAGGATAGCTTGCTGTAAATAAACTCAGTAGCGCAATGTAATAGTATGGATATATATATTTCACTTTGGTATATTTTTGGCGGGCGCTTGAGACTATCTGTCTCTGGCGTGCTGGAGCGGATAGAAGAAAGCCCCAAATGATCTTTCAATCAATTTGAGGCCTATCTATGCATAGCAACATAAGATTAGCCTCTTACACGCCGAAAGGCAAGGAGACGCTAACCATGAAACAGCAAAAAGCGATATTTATCGCCATCGTTATTTGTATTGCCGCTTTAGCGGCTGTGCTGGTCACGAGGAAGGACCTCTGTGAGGTTCGCATCCGAAGCGGTCAAACGGAGGTTGCTGTTTTCATGGATTACGAACCCAGGTAAGAGCAACGGCGGGGAGAAATCCCCGCCATCTCTTGTTGTTGAGCATGGCTCTCAAGCGCCCTATCACCAACTCTTAATTGCTATCTCATCATTTTATTCATTTTTAAGCCGCTTAATTGCGGTTTTTTTGCATTTAACCAACCTGCTCCGGTAGGTTTACGGGGGAAATATGGCAATAGACGAATTTAAATGGCGAAGCCAGGTACAAAATAGCCCAACTGGAGAGTTTGCTCACAATGTAAGAAAAGTGCAGTTTGGTGACGGATATTCCCAAGTTGCTGAGAATGGCATTAATTCTGAGTCGCAGAAATGGCCCTTTACTTATACGGGGCATAAAGATGAAGTAATACCGATATTCAATTTCATCAGACAACACACAGCAAAGAGTTTTATCTGGACGCCTCCATTTGGTCAAAAGGGGCTTTACAGAGTGGACGCCAGTTCTATCACTATGATTCCACTATCTCACACTGTAATAACTATCAATGCTACATTCGAACAGGCATTTTCAGCATGAATATCACATCAGATGTACAGAAATTAGAACCGGGTAATCGAATTCAGCTAATTGAAGTTGATGGGAGCAAGTTTGGCGGGCCTGTATTGCGGTTTCATGCTTACAACATGCCACACACTACAGAAGAAATAGAGAAGGCCGGGGCCGACTTAAAACCAAAATCCATTTGGTGGCAGGGAAAAGAGTATGGTGCTTGGGCTTACGAAATTAGCGGAATGTCAAAATCAAGTGATGGTTCACCGCCACGACCAAAACTAACAGTTTCCAACATCAATAGCCTTATCTCTTCTCTTTGTCTGAAATTCGAAGACATGTTACAGGCAAAAGTAACGATATTTGAAACGTTCGCTCACTATCTTGATGCGAAAAATTTCACAGATGGCAATTCAACGGCGAATCCTGATGAATGCTTTAAACAAGTTTTCTATATTGATACTAAAACGAATGAGATAGCTGGTGAAGTTGTAGAGTTTGAATTATCTAGCCCGTTTGATCTGCAAGGATTACGTATTCCAACCCGGCAAATTCACACAATTTGTACTTGGTGTATGAGAGGGTGGTACAGAACCGGAAACGGCTGTGGGTACACGGGTACGAAATATTTTGATAAAGATGGAAAACCAACTGATGATCCAGCAAAAGATGAATGTGGTGGTCTACTTTCCGATTGCAAAAAGCGTTTTGGTGAAAATAATCCTTTAGATTTTGGCGGATTCCCTGCTGCTGGTTTAATTTCGAGGTGATGATGAGAGATAAAATTGTTAATGCAATATTTGAGCATGTGAAAGCTGAATACCCGAAAGAGTGCTGCGGTGTCGTTGCCCAAAAAGGCCGAGTGGAAAGATATTTTCCTTGCCGTAATTTATCTAAAGAACCTACAGAACACTTTGAACTCTCATCTGAAGACTACGCGCAGGCAGAAGATTGGGGAACAATAACAGCGATTGTTCATAGTCATTGCGGTGATGGAGTCACAACTCAACCGAGTGAGCTAGATTGTTTGCAATGTGATGCTACCGGATTACCGTGGGTTATTGCTTCATGGCCTGAAGGAGATCTCCGAACTATCCAGCCGCGTGGTGATAGGCCATTAACTGGCCGGGCGTTTGTGTTAGGCCATGCCGATTGCTGGTCTTTAATTATGGATTACTACAAGAAAGAGCATGGTTTATTTCTGCATAATTACAGTGTTGATCGCCTGTGGTGGGAGCAGGGCGAAAATCTCTATATAGATAACTGGCAGAAAGAAGGTTTTGTAGAAGTTGGTGATATGCCGCGTGATAGTGACATGGTGATTATGCAGGTGCAGGCAGATGTACCGAATCATGCCGGTGTTTTGGTAAATAATGGGATGTTGCTTCATCACTTATATGGACAGTTAAGTCAGATCATCCCGTATGGCGATTACTGGCGTGACAGAACTGTGAAAATTGTAAGACGTAAGGAATTGGTATGAGCCAGTTAAAAACAGTTCGGCTTTACGGCACGCTTGGAAAACAATTTGGACGTGAACATACAATTGCAATTGATTCCCCAAGAGAGGCAATAAAGGCTCTTTGCGTTCGCTGTGAAGGTTTTGAAAAGTTCTTGAATGAAGCTCATTTGAAAGGGCTTGAATTTGCCATATTTAAAGGCAAACGAAATATTGGCAATAAAGAACTTCACTTAACCACCAGCGAAGAAATCCGTATTGCTCCGATCATAAAGGGTAATAAGCGCGGTGGGTTCTTTCAAACAATATTGGGAGTCGCACTTATTGGGGCTGCAATGTTAACAGGTCCAGCTGGGTGGGCGGCATTTAGTGCAGCGGGTACATGGGGCGGGGCGCTTGCATTGGGAGGGGCTGCAATGGCATTGGGTGGCGTTGTCCAAATGTTAGCCCCGCAACCGCCAGGTTTATCAACGCGACAAGATGCAGATAATAAACCTTCTTATGCCTTCGGTGGTGCAGTTAACACCACAGCGCAGGGCAATCCTATCCCTATACTTTACGGTGAGAGGGAAGTCGGCGGGGCTATTATCTCAGCCGGAATATATACCGAAGATCAGCAATAACAATATTTAATTAATTTAAGTAAGGTCGCTAAATGCGGCTTTTTTTATGGGTGGAATATGGCAGCTCAATTAATTCAGGGTCGCAAAGGCGGTGGCGGCAAAGGACACACGCCTGTTGAATCACCAGATAACTTGCTATCCACATCTACAGCAAAAATATTACTTGCAGTCAGTAATGGTGAGATAGCGAGTGGCTTGGATGATACAAAAATATTTTTGGATGGAACTCCGATTGGCAATTCTGATGGCTCAAGAAATTTTGAGGGAGTTACATGGGAATTTCGCCCAGGTAGTCAGCATCAGGAATATATTAAGGGAATGCCGAGTGTTGATAATGAAATCAATATAGGAATGGAGCTTAAAAGTGATCAACCGTGGATACGCTCTATTAGTAACACTCAACTCTCAGCAGTGCGTGTCCGGTTTTCTGTTCCGCAATTATTGCAGCAGCGTGATAATGGTGATACAACGGGTTATCGCATTGAATATGCGATAGATTTAAGCACTGATGGTGCGGGATTTAAAGAAGTAATTAATGCTGCATTTGACGGAAAAACAACATCAACTTATGAGCGCTCACACCGTATTAATTTACCAAAGGCGACTACTGGCTGGCAAATCAGAGTAAGAAGGCTGACGCCAAATAAGAATTCCGGGCGATATGCTGATAAAGTTAATATTCAAGCAATAGCAGAAGTTATTGATGTAAAGCTTCGCTATCCAAATACCGCACTTTTATTCGTTACATTTAATGCCGAACAATTTAATAATCGAATTCCGAAAATTAGTGTCTTATCTAAAGGACTATTAATTAAAGTTCCATCAAACTATGATCCTGTCAATCGAACGTATTCTGGAATGTGGGATGGTACATTTAAATTAGCGCATAGTAGCAACCCAGCCTGGGTTTTTTACGATATTCTATTAAGTAAGTTATACGGTCTTGGTGACAGGCTGGATACGAGCCATGTTGATAAGTGGGAGCTTTATAGAATTGCTCAGTATTGCGATCAATTGGTACCAGATGGCCGGGGCGGTAACGGAAAAGAGCCGCGCTTTATGTGTGACGTGTACATACAAGCGCAGAATGAAGCCTACTCTGTATTACGTGATCTCGCGGCTATTTTCCGTGGAATGACATATTGGTCAGATAATAAAATCGTTGCAATTGCTGATATGCCGCGCGATGTTAGCCGTATTTTCACTAAAGCATCGGTTGTTGATGGAAAATTCAATGGCGGTGGTGGTAGTCTGCGTAATCGCTATACTCACGCTCTTGTGTCGTATGGCGATCCTAGCAATCACTATAATGATGCCATTGAAGTTGTTTCTGATAATAAATTGGTTAGACGATACGGTGTAAATCAAACAGAAATTACGGCTATTGGTTGTACTCGTCAAAGTGAAGCTAATCGGCGCGGAAGATGGGCCTTGCTAACTAATGCTAATGATAGAACTGTATCATTTGCTACTGGGTTAGAAGGAAAAATACCACTTCCCGGAGATATCATTGGTGTTGCAGATGAACTGTTTTCTGGGCGTGTAATCGGTGGCAGAGTATCGGAATGCAATAGTAGAAAAATCACGCTAGACAGAAAACCAGATGCAAAAGCTGGTGATCGGCTCATCATCAATATGCTATCTGGTAAATCAGAAGCAAGAACGGTCCAAGCGGTAAATGATAGGGTGGTAACAGTAACTACAACCTATTCAGAAGTACCACGAAAAAATGCGGTGTGGTCTATTGATGCTGATGATCTAGCAATTCAGTTGTATCGTGTCACAAGCATTGATGACAACAATGATAATACATTCACTATTAACGGTGTTTGTCACAATCCCGATAAGTATAGTCATATTGATACTGGCGCCCGAATTGATGAACGCCCTATCTCTGTTATCCCACCTGGTGTTCAGCCACCAGCAAAAAACGTTCGCATATCTTCTTATACTAAAATAGTGCAGGGGCTGGCTGTAACTACATTGCGAGCTGATTGGGATGCTGCTGACAGCGCTATAGCTTATGAATCGGAATGGCGAAAAGACAACGGTAACTGGGTATCCGCGCCGAGAACGTCAGCCCTGGGCTTTGAAGTCGATAACATCTATGCCGGTCGTTACCAAGCCCGCGTTCGTGCAATCAATGCCTCTGAGATATCGAGTGTTTGGGCTAACGCTCCTGAAACAGTGTTGAAGGGTAAAGAGGGTAATCCTCCTATGCCTTTGAATTTCCGTACAACCCCGATTATTTTCGGTATTCAGATTGATTGGAACTTCGGTGATGATACTTCAGACACTCAACATACTGAAATTCAATATAGCAAGACAAACGATGGCAATGATTTGATGCTGTTGTCTGACGTTCCTTATCCTCAGCGAACTTATACGATGCAGGGTCTTGCTGCGGGTGTGGCTTTCTATTTCCGTGCACGTTTAGTCGATAAGACCGGCAACCAAAGTCAGTGGACTGAGTTTATTAAAGGGGCGTCGTCTTCAGATGCAAGTTGGATAATTGACGCTGCGGGCGATCAGTTCTTATCAACAGATGCTGGGAAAGCGCTGCAATCTCAGATTGATGATAATGCTGAGGCTGTGCTTGAAAATGCGGCGGCGCGTGATGCAGATATTAAGCGCTGGATGAAAGAGAACGGAGACAGAAAAGCGGAGATTGTTGAGATACGCGAAGTACAAGTATCAGACAAACAGTCATTTGCACGTTATCAACAACAAGTATCTAGTCAGTTTGGGAATACAAACTCAAGCATTTTAGATATTAAAACGTCAGTATCTAAATTAAATGAATCAACAGCAAAAGATATTAATCAGGTTAAAGCGGAGGTTAATGATAATACAAATAAAATCACTTTAGCTAAAGGGCTTATTCAAGAGAATAAAACGGCAATTGCAAATACGGATAACGCTTTGTCTGAATATAATACACAGACAAGTGCCGAATTCAAAAAACAACGAGCTTTAATTGACACAAAAGCGACTACTGTTTTTGACAAAAAAGGAGACGGCTCAGCAATATATACAGTAAAAGCCGGGATTAACTATAACGGGCAATATTATGGTGCCGGGATGGTTATTGGCTCCGAAGTTAAGAATGGACAAGTCACAACAAATATTGGCTTTAATGCTGAAACTTTCGGTGTTTTTAATCCGGCAAATAACAAGCTTGAATCTGTCTTCTTCATCAAGAACGGGCAAGTGTTCATGCGCAGTGCATTCATTGACAGTGCGACTATTCAAGAGTTGCTTGTGAATGTTGATCTGAAATCAGTAAATTACATTCCGAACAAAAGCGGCTTTAGAATTGATGCAAACACGGGCCTCATGGAAATGAATGGAACAAACGGAGGGTATCGAACACAACTCACAAGTCGAGGGTTTTATTTGTTTGATAAGAACGGTACAGCAATAGTTGAATGTGGGGTTTTTCTATGAGTAATTACGGACTAAAAATAACAAACCCTAATGACGGAGTGTCTTTTATCTTCAATGAAAAAACCTCTCCGTGTGCGATTATATGGTCAAGAGCTGTAGAGGCCAGCCGGGGCGATATCTTGAAAAACCCTACTGTAGGGCAGAATGGATTCTGGTATGACTGGGAGTGTCCCGTAAAAATTCCCTCCGGCTATAGATTCACAATAATCAAAAGTGGTGGGATGGCAATAGTAAAACGTCGATACACTGGGCGTGGGGTCTTTTTTGATGGCGCACTTGAGATGATTCAGTATTCTGAAAATAACGGGATAGTGACCGTGTCGGGTTTGGGTGATGATACACAAATCTTTGTTGATCGACTGGCATTAAACAATCTTATAAAAATCATTGCGTGGCCTGACCCTAAATTAAAAACGCCGGGCTTAAATTATGGCTTGCGTGTTGCGGGTAACACGGTCTTTCTCAATGAAAAACCCCCAATGGGTTATGGATATGCTTTTCATAAAAAGAAAATGAATATCAATGGGATTTTTAATCCAAAAGATGTTGATCCGTCACTCACAATAGATAATGCCATATTCTTTTTCTATACAGATAATTCAGACGCCATCATGAGAGCGAGAGAAGATTATTCATATTTGGATTATTCCGTGTGGTCGGAATATGTATGTATAAATAAAAAGACCGGCAAAGAAATGAGCGCGAATTGGTGGGTTGTTGCGTTTACTAATCCAAAAGGAAATGAGCTATCTGGAGGAACGGGGGGATTAAGAATAAGAAACATCAAAGGGGAAATCACTTTTTCATCTTATTACGGTGTCTTATCGCTTCCTGTTCAGGTGCCTGGGAATAATTTTTTTGCCGGTAAAGCGGTGAGTCTTCCAAACATTAAACGCCCGATGTATATGCCAACGGTTGTCGGGCAGTCTATATTTCAGCCGAACTATGACTGGTGGAACTGGGTAGAAGAAAGGTGGGAAAGGCCGACTAATTTTTATTGGATTGGGGAATTATGTTTAGGTAATAATGACAAATATTCACTGTCTCTTTTCAATCTTGCTAGGGTTCAGGATGGGGCAGGTATGCAGAACTACAAAGACGGATACAGAGAAGTCAAAACCAGTCAGCCAATTTTAATATTGGATGCCGAATCTCACTTTAAATTTTAATCGTTTTACATTTCAGGTAAATTTATGTCTTCATACAACTTCGGCACAATTTCAATTGCTGTCAACTCAGATATCGCAACCGGAACTGGAACTCACTGGAAAGATAATAAATTCGGTGTTGCTCCGGCTCAGACTATTTTAATCAAGGTCGGGAATGCTTTTAAGTTATCAGCAATTAAAAACGTTAATAGTGATACTGAATTAGTCTTAATCGATAAATTCCCGGATGCGGTTTCTAATGCTACATATTTTATTCAAACATCGGTTCCAGATACTTACTCTGATGCAGCCCGAAAAGTTACGGCGCAATTGGGTTATACAGATGAGCTGTTATTCAATTTGAATAAATGGATGACGGAGAGCGGGGTGGTAACTGTTGTTACGCCCGAAGGCAAGACAATTCAGCTTAAGTCTATCAATGCGCTTGCATCAGATATCAGCAACAGACTGACAAAAGACCAAAACGGGGCCGACATCCCTAATAAAAGTGAGTTTATAAAAAACCTGGGTTTAGCGGAAACGGTGAATTTGGCGAATAATGCGGTACCGAGCAGCCGGAAAGTGAACGGGAAGGCGTTGACCGGAGATATCAGTTTGAGTGCGGGGGATGTGGGGGCGTGTCGTGCTTATAGCGGCTCGATCAATACCGGTGGTGGTACATGGACTACTAAAGAGTTTATCGTATGGCTTAAGCAAAACGGAGCCTTTGATGTTCCATATTGGATGTGCAAAGGCTCATGGTCATATGCCGGCAATCGCATAATCAACGATACGGGTTGCGGCAATATCTGTCTTGCGGGGGCTGTGGTTGAAGTCATGGGCGTAGAATCTGCAATGACTATCCGTGTTACGACACCGACGACAACAAGCGGAAATGGTATCGCAAGCGTACAATTTACTTATATTAATCATGGTGAAGAGTACTATCCGGGTTGGCGTAGGGACTACAACACAAAAAATAAGCCTTCTGCTGAGGATGT
>NZ_JAJAFX010000071.1:0-27064 GCF_025384845.1 Photorhabdus temperata
AATATGATCTTCACGGACAATCATAGAAAGAACGGTTTCAATATCCCCGTTAAAGAAATGGAATACTTTTGCAATGCTTGCGGATGCCTGATTGCGCAGCCATTTAACTTTAGCCTCAATGGAATCAACGGCTTTTCTGCCCAGCAGCCGCGGGAGGAAAACAGGCGGCGCGGGGTCAATTTGTGCAGCATAGGCACACAATCCCGTGTAAATGCCTGCAATATCAAGCAACGCATCAACGGAAATTTCTTTCAGTTCAACCTCGGAGCGATTCCAGGTACCGGAAACGCGCTGTTCGACAGCTTTATTATAAATGCGCCAATACACACGGGACTGGCGGGAACCGACATTAAATTCATCGTGAGTTATGCACCCGTCACCGTCCATTTCAAACTTGATCCCGATTTTTGGCCGTTTCCCCATGCCACCGTAAAAAGCATCATCCTTATGCGCGAGTTTGGCGGCGGAAACAGAAAAAACGCCCTCATAATCATCCGTTGCCAAATCCAGACGCTTTAACCGTGTGATATCAAGATACTTAAACCATTTGTGGATCTTCTGCGGTGTTGTTCCGCTGAAAACATGGGTACAGCCGGAGCCGGAAATCTGCACATAAAAAGTGTCTTTATTACCGCCCCAGTACACCATCCCCATATGGTCAGAGCCGCCCTCATCACTGTATAAAACAGCCGAATCATGATAGGCAAAGCCACCTGTGCCGCGTGGCACACCAACAACCAGACCGAACACGGAAGATATCCACGTTCTCAGGCGGGAAAAATAACAGGCACACAGGTCTTCAAGGTAACGGGATTGCTGTTCTTCGGTCAGTCCGGACGAGGTGTATTCAGGTATGTCCTGATAGCTGTCTGCGCAAATATAAGCCGCTGAATTCTGATAGTGTTTGTAAGACGGCAGATACTGGAATTTACGCCATTCAAAGCCCTTTTCAGGGAAAGAATCAACATCTTTCATGGCGGATAAAGGCGAGGAAAACGCCAGATAATCAATGAATACCGACCGCTCTTTTTTATCAGCCATGATAAAACTCCCCGTAGCTGACAAACTCCCCGGATTTTACCGTAGTCGATGCGAGTAAAAAATCATCGCCAAAATGATATGAACACTCTCTGACCAGTTCATCAAAGGAGCGGTAAAAATCCCACTCAACGCCGACTTTAGCGTTAATACCGAATCCCTCTATGTAGTCAAAGTAGATAATGTTCATAAAACCGCCCAAATGTGCACATGTGCAAATATGTAAAAAACATACTCTCAAAAACACAATTACGCAAGTGCAAATATGCAAACATGTGACAGTACAAAGTTGCATTATAATGATTGAAAACAAATGGAGATGAACATGACGAGAAAAAGCATCGGTATCAGTAATGAACGATACCTAAAAATTGAAAGGGCTGCGGTTGATATAACGGCAAAAACCGGAAAAGTGACTAAATGGTCTGATGTTGTTAACTACCTGATAGATACCTATGTAAATGAGGCAAAACACGACATGATTGATAAGCAAAGCAAAGAAGAAAAAAAATAATACTCGCTATACAAATTTTAGTCATGTTGCCTGAAAGCCTGTAGTTCTTCTGAGACTACCCCCGTAATACTACCCCCGTAATACAGGACGGGGGTTTCAGAGTCTGCTGCTGATTCAGCCAACACCCAAACCAAAAAACCGTGGTTTCCACGGCTACAATGGCTCTATGGCATGGACAAAAAAGACTATTACTACAACCCAAAGGAATTTAGAGGAAGCACAACAAGATACATAGAACAACGAAAAAGGAAGCGAATCAGCAATGCGCTAATTCTTATAACCATTGGCTGGATTGGCGGCATAGCGTGTTCAATAACAACTGTTATCAAAAAACCAGAAATCGCCATTCAAATTATCAATACAATCACTGAATGGCTCGCATAATGCGCGCTATGTTAAAGACGAACCTGCCCCGTTACGGCTTTAGGGATTTTGCCGTAACGGGACAGAACCCACTTGCAACATAACGGCAAGTAAATTAGGCGCACTCTGGTTGTAGCACCAATATAGTCATGTATGTCACTTTGGTATTCTTAGCTGAGTGTGCTGAGGGCTCCTCATAAATCGGCACTAATAAATCAAAACCATATTTTGGTAGATTTTAGTAAGAAGATGCTTTAAAAATACTCTCACGACTAATTTTTCCAACTTTAAACTCGTTCCATGGAATGTGTAGAACATCACAGTCATATATTTCCTGAATGGTCGGCGCAGTCTTTTTTATTGATGGAAAAATACCAGAAAAAATAATTTCATTGAAGTAAAACCACACTGTGCATCTATATTCCCCCTATTTATAGAAATTTTACAAACAGTGTCGAAATATTATGGTTATTATTGAGGTATATATAAAAATAAGAATGTGAAAAAATTTCTTATGATCTAGTATATACCTGTCATCTTTCAAGTTGCTTCTTTGTTGGCTGCACTCACTCACCCCGGTCACATAGTTATCTATGCTCCCGGGGATTCGCTCCCTTGCCGTCGCGATGCATCTTGAAATCCATAGGGTATATAATTTTTAATTTCAATTGGAGGTTTTAAAAAATGGTTGCATATAATATTGTTAAACAGCAAGGCGTTGATATTTTCAAATATGTGAAAGCTGGACCAATGGAATATGGTGAAACTTCTTTAATAGCTGAGGATATAATAAGATCGACAGACCCAGCACTTCAATGGGTGCTTGAGAATATTCCTGAGCCTGTGAATGGAGGGAGGACAACTATTTCTCAAATGTATACAGGTTTGTATTGGGTACGTGGAGATAATTTTGTTGTTGGAGGTAAAAATTATACTGGCATTAATCTCGCATCTCAATCTTCCACACGACCAAGATTGAACGTAATTCTTCAATCAGGATTTACAGGTTATGACTTATATACATCATCCTATGAATATATTAATTATGTATATGATCCTAGTTCTGGTAGTACTAGAATGTGTCTTTCTACTCATTCTACTAACATTGATAAGGGATGGTCTTTTATTAAGGTGTCTTAAGTAATAAATTATGGTCATTATTTATTCATTTTTTATTTTGTACTTCCCTCGAAGTAAGAAGGAAAAAAGAATGAATAATCTTTGAGCCTATCCCCCGTGAGTTCTATGTTGCATAAACCTGTTGCCAGCATTTTTAGTTTGGCAACAGGTTTTCGCTACGTGCAACTGATATGGAAATGGAGTGACATTTTAAACTTGGAATAACAACTTACTCTGGAAAGTCGAGTATATCAACATCCATCGACTGGTGAATAACGCGTGAAATGAAGATGTCGTCATCCTCGTTCTTTCGTCTTCGTACCTGAGTGATTTTTACTCAGCGGGTTTAGAAAGAGGGATTTCGTCTCCGACCATCAAACAACCCCATTGCTGACAACCCGCTAAAAAACCGGCTTTGCAGGGAGCAGCGCGGGTTCCCTGCTACTCGATAAGTCCCCCCGGTTTATCGGCGGCTCGACAACCGTTATTTATGAAACTATTAATGTGCCGCCTTACATGCCTGACGGCATCAAAAAACCGACAATCTGCCGGTTACCACTGACTTCACACGTTTAGAAATATCACGCCAACGACTCAGAACGCCTTGATAGCTTAACGCTTTCCCGTCCCCCCGCTGCGCAGTGAGTCGCAAAAGCGTTAAGCCATTCATTCAGCGAGTGATCACAGCGCGTTAATTACCCTGGCACGAATGAGAACATAAAGCGTGCGTTTGTCCTGGCTGTCACTGGAAGAAGTAAAAAGACGACCAATCAAGGGAAGGCTGGACAGTATCGGGACAGAGGACTCAACCGCCGTTGACCGATCATCAATGAGACCCCCCAACAACAGGGTTTGACCCGATTTAAGTTGAACGGTCGTATCAATCTGACGCTGATTGGTAATAATGTCACTGGCCGTCGTGAGACTGGAAATACTGTCTGCCCGACTCTGTACGCTCATAATCACCAGACCTGAAGGGGTAACAACGGGTGTAACCGCAAGAGATACCCCAACGTCATGCCGTTCTATCGTCTGAAAAGGGTTATTCACGTTCGCCGCCTCACCGGTCACTTTACCCGTGATGAACGGGACATTCTGACCCACACTGATATAGCCCTTCTTTCCTGACAGCGTGACAATCCGGGGCGTGGAAAGCAACTTAGCATGAGAATCAGACTGAATCGCTTTTAAAGATAAGGCGAGAATGTTGCCGTTAAAAATCCCAAAGGAACCGCCAGTCGAAGAAAGCACGGAAGTTAAACGATCCGTATTCACACCGCCCGCCACTGGGGAACCTTTTGCATCACCGGCAGCAAAGGCAAAATCAAAAGCCTCGCCCTCAGTGGTTTCAAACATTATCGACTCAATCAAAACCTGAGTGGTAGAAATATCAATATCAGGCAAAAAAGATTGTAACTGTTTATGCTGTGATCCGGTTGCCGTGACCGCAATCATATTAGCCCGATCAAAAGGAAAGACCGTGACACCGGAAACCTGTTCCGCTTTCAAAAAGACGTCAATAATGGGTGATAAGTCCTGCGCTCTGACATGATTAATTTTATAGGTTTTGGTGATCAAATTTGACGGTTGAGACGCATTAAAGAAACCGCCAGACGGTACAGGTAAAAAATCTGAATCAAGTAAACCTATTTCAGTATCTGAAAAATGAGCACTCTTTGTTAATTTAGCCACTACCGCGGGGTTTCCCGGCGTTAAATCAAAACCATTCGCTCTCAGTACAGAAATAAAGAACGGGGTTAACTCGTCCTTTTTAACCTCCGCAGAATAAACCGTGATATCCCCTTTGACATCCGGTGAAATGATGACAGAGTTTCCCGTAATTTTTGAATACCAGGAAACAAAATCACGAATTGGCGCGTTATTTAATTCCACAGGAATAGCCCATGCAGAAAGATGAAATAAAAAAAGAAAACTAGCAAGTAACTTTTTCATGTTTTCCACCTTTAATTAAATCTACTGTGCACGAATCAATGTAAACGAGATTAAACCCTGCTTTTATTAAAGAATCGGATGTGATTTTTTCTTTCTTAGCATTAGTAAAATCATAATTAGCCGTAGAACCCAGACGATAAGAAGACGTAATTTTTAAATCCGTCAAATCAACCGCCGGCTTTTCCTGCTTAACAGGTTGATAAGCAACAGAACCCCCCTTTTCTTTTTCAGTTAAAAATGAATACGTAAAAACCATAAAAACGCCAGCCGCAAAACACAGAAGGCGAGAATATTTCTTAAAATAGATTTTTGTCAGCTTCATATAAAATTTTAAATCTCTTTTAGCCGCATAACGACCATGTGAGAGATAAGGCGTTAAATAACTATAAGGTGAATGCGCATAAGCATCAGAAAAAGCCTGTTTGGTGTCGTAAGCGCCATACAATTCACGTCCGGTATAAGTCCATCGTTCTACGGTCATTGAGGTCGTTGAATCACCGTATTTAACAATCCCAATATGTATTTTGGGTAAGGGCATTTTTGAGCCCATTATCAGGCTATAAAGGCTACCAATAAAAGGGAGCGTGATCCTATCGAGACGACGACAATAAACAACATGCTCAGCAAGTGCCACTCTGGCCTGCTTATCCATAATCGATAAATCCTGAATAAGAAAGATAATATCCCACCCTAATTTTCGGGCATGCAAAAACCAGTTAATGACAGCCTGCCTTTCTTTATCCGCCCATGAACGGGAATTAAACCACGTACCACACTCATCAAGCACTAATAAACCATTTTTATTTTCATCATAACTTTCATTCCCAATCCCAATAGCATGTAAATCATCAATATTGGGTTTATCCGGTATTCGAATAACCTGAGGGGATTTTGCAAAAATACCCACACGCGGCAATTTATGGATTTTTAAATCAAGATTAGTCGCCACCTTGCAACCCGAAACAATCTTATCCTGTATTTTGCCTACCGCAACCAGTGTTTTCCCGGCACCCAATTTGCCCGTCACAACATAAACCGCCATTAGAATTTATTCCAGTCCAAATAAGAAATTAAACGATCTTTCACATCAAATATAAATACCGCCGCTTTCAAAGAAAAAATCGCATATAAGCAAGGCGTGGCATTTGAAGGCATGATATATGAAATAGCCTCACTAATTTCAGACGGTAACAACGCCACTAAATCACTTAAATAAGAAATAATAATCGCATTTAAGCCGATAATCAGACCCAGAAATAAAGAGATGGCTAACGCTATTCTCGCCATACCCAGCGTCATAAACTTAGCCAAATAGCCCATCACAACGCCTAGTATCCAACCCAAAAAACGCATTAACACGGGTATACCCAGAAATGCCGGCATGATTAAGCCCCCTTACCTTTCCGTAGTATTCCGGCGAAAGTGTCATAAGCCGTGACAAACGTCCAAAAATATAAAATAAAGGCAAATACCGATTTAAACATCTCTAAATATTTGCAATCTATCGTAAACTGATAAACCTCACCCGAGCCGAAAATAAACGGTTTACAGGGTTGAGCTGCAGGAAGCGCCGGAAAAAAGCCCCCATTCAGGAATGAATCCAATAAAGGCGATTTATCCCCCTCACCTATTTTCTGCATCTCTGACACAGAACCCGCAAAATCACCCGTTACCGCAGAGCCATTACCCATCAACCCCCCAATGCTGTCAGAAAAGGAGGAAAAAGCGTCCTGTATATCTTGCGTTGTACTATCGAGATCGGCCGTCATCTCCCCCTGAATAGCAGATAAATTCACCTCCTCTGTCAACGCCTCCTGGTTAGCCTTTGCCATCTGAGTGTAATCAAAATCGCCAGCACCCTTACCTGTAGCACTATGACCAGTAGGACCTGTCCCGCCCGAACTACCGTGATGGGAACCGTTACTCACAGGACCTGTCCCGCCCGAACTGGCGTTATGAGTACCGTTGCTCACAGAACCTGTCCCGCTCGAACTACCGTTATAAGCACCGTCACCATAATGAGCATTTGCATAGACCATGACACTACGTGAACCACTCTCCTGATAACTATCCTCAATCTTCACGGCACGATCAGCATCACAAACCGTTTGGAAAGTCACCGCGTCGTCAAGACAAACATTAGACGTATCGTAACGAACAGTATGAGTCGTAATGGTGTAATGATAATTAATCAGATTGGGGGAATCAGGATAAGTGTCTTTGGTCTGTACCGTATAAGACGTGGGTTTATATTCATTGGATTTAATTTTTACGGTATGACCAAAAGAATCCGTCCGTTCAAACCAAATGTCAGGCTGATTATAGTCATGCTTAATCACATCAAGAATTGAGGAAACCGCAACAGCATCCGCAGAGTTACCCAGTAAATAACCTGACGTCATTGTACTTTGAGGCTGCGCATACAAAGAAAACTGACTCCCCACCGCATCAGAAATCACCACATTATCAGGTAACGGTAACTGACTTAATTCATCAGGCAGATCCACCTTTTTGCCAACCACACCGACACCAGAATGCCCCCCTGTACTGCCCTTGTTGTCTGCGTCAGTCAGCCCGCCGCCACCTTCACTGTTACCCGATACCGTGTCAGAACTCACCGGAGTCCAATGGCCATACCAGGCATTTTCATCCCCCGTTCCCACAGAGATACCGGACATTTGATAACGGCAACTTTCAAATAAAACATAACGGCTATCCCCTTCCCGATAAACGCCCGACATAGCCCCATCAAAAGCTGGTCTGGCTCGACATTCTTCATCCGTCACGGCGTAAGAGTAAAACGATAAAAGCAAAGGAAATATCAATAAATATTTCATCTTACCTCCGACGATCAAAAAAGGGGGCATCGCCCCCTAAGTTAGCGACTAGTAGTAATCAGGAAGCGCGACTCACAAATTTCTTAAACAATTTAATCCCAATCGTGGCGCCAACAATTAAAACCGCCAGGCCCCAGGCGTAGCCGCTCAAAGAACTCGCCTGAGTCGTCAAAGAATCAAAAGCCTGTTTTGCATAGTCTGTCGGTTCATTCGCCGCAAAAGCCGAAGTCCCCACGACTAGAGTAGAAGAGGCAACAAATTTAGCGATAATAGATTGAGTCAGTTTCATGACGAGACCTCTGAAAATTTTTTAAATACAAGAATAGAATGAGATAAACTCCATCCAATAACATAAGCAGCAAAGAAATAGCTTAAATAACTCATCTTTGACCGCCCCCAATTACACCCAGTCCGAAACAAATAATCAGTCCGGCACTGAATATCATATGAAAAATATCATTTAAAGAATCCATTACCATAAACGATCTGAAATATTCCACCAATTACATTAAACAGGCTATTTAACTGTTCCCCAATTAATCATTAGCACAATCAGAACAAACCCCATTATTTGAATCCATCATCTCTCGACAACACCCCTGACATCTTGTCACATTATAATGAAGCGAAATATAACGCCCTTCTTTATCATCAAAGCAATAAGTCCCCAGACCGATATACCCCGGCGCACCCGCAACATAATCAGGCGGGAAATCCAGATCAGCAATAATATATCGGGCACTTAAATCAACCGCGGAATCCGCCGAGACAGAAAAGCCAGAAAACTCAGCCAGCAACTTAATATAACGTGCCTCCAATAATACCGCATCTGAAACCGGCATAACATCACATGATAACGCCACCGCGCCGAAATGCGGATAGTCAAGATTATAAGCAATATAACCCTGATAAACCGGCAGGTGATGAGGATTATCCTCTTCAATTTTTAATTTACAAAGCACATAAATAGCATCCAAATCTAACGCATCAAAAGAACAGGTAAAACCGGCAAATTCAGCTAACGATCGAATATGATACGCATTCAGTGTAAAACTCATTTCAATAACTCCTTTTAAACCCTATTTAATTGGAATTAATTTGATGCTTTTGATTCTGAGCGAACCAAAATCGCCCACGCTAAACGAGCTTGAATCTAACGTATAAAACCCAGCCGGATACGGTGCTGCCTCTTTTTCCAAATTAATCGTGAACTTTTCAGGATAAATGCCACCGTTATAAATATAAGCTGTCTGTTCTCTAAACGTTAATACTTCACCCGTTTGTTTTGAAACCACTTGCTTGTTATTGACTTTTCCGTCAACTTCATTAATTTCAATTTTAATCATAATAAATTGCCTTTACATTATTTATTAAAAAGGACATTGAGACGTTTGTAACTTTTCATTCAGCAATGTTTGATAGATTGGTGGAATATCAAAACGCAGATTCATATCCTGAATATGTTCTTCACGAACAATCATGGATAACACCGTTTCAATATCGCCATTAAAGAAATGAAATACTTTCGCTATGGTTGATGAAGCCTGATTACGCAGCCACTTTACTTTCGCTTCAATGGCATCAACCGCCTTACGGCCAAATAGTTTAGGGATTGATACCGGTTGACTCACATTGATTTGAGCCGCGTAATCACACAGCCCCACATAAATACCGGAGATATTCAGCAGCACATCAATCGATATCCCTTTTAATTCCACTTCTGAACGATACCAGATGCCCGAAACTTTTTGTTCCAGAGCCTTATTATAAATACGCCAGTAAACCCGGGACTGACGAGAGCCAACGTTAACCACCTCTTTTGTTGGACAACCGTCCGAATCCATGGCCTGTGATATTTCCAGTTTTGGCTTAGGCCCTTTACCGCCATAAAAGGCATCGTCACGATAAGCCGTCAAAGCCGCCTGACAGGTATAAATGCCATCATAATCGTCAGTCGCTAAATCCAGGCGTTTTAACGAAAAAATATCAAGATGTTTAAACCACTGATGAATTTTTTGCGGGGTCGTACCACTGAAAACATGCGCACACCCCTGACCTGAAATCTGGATATAGAACGTGTCTTTATTGCCGCCCCAGTACAAGATCCCCATGTGATCACTGCCGCCCATGTCACTGTATAAGACCGCTGAATCCTGATAAGCAAAGCCGCCCTTACCTCTGGGAACGCCTACGACAAGACCAAAAACAGCAGCAATCCACCTTCTCAAACGCGCGTGATAGCAAGCGTACAAATCAGATTCATACTGACTTTTCTGTTCTTCCGTCAGATTTGATGAACCAAATTCAGGCAACCCCTCATAGCCTTCTGAACAAGCGTAAGTATTGGAATGCTGATAATGCTTATAAGCCGGTAAATACTGAAACTTACGCCACTCAAAGCCTTTTTCCTGAAAAGTATGAACGTCTTTCATGACAGATAACGGCGCTGAAAACGCTAAATAATCAACGATAACTGGGTGTTCTGGTGAATCAGCCATGATAAAACTCGCCATAGCTGATGAACTGCCCTGATTTCGCGGTGGTTGGCGCGAGTAAAAAATCCTCGCTGAAATGACATGAACACTCGTTGACCAGTTCATCGAAGGAACGATAAAAATCCCACTCAACGCCGACTTTGGCGTTGATGCCGTACCCTTCTATATAGTCAAAGTAGATGATGTTCACAAGTGCACCATGTATACATATTACGAATTACATTTAAAGCAAAAATACACCTGTTATAGATTACATGTCAACTAGTAATTGAAAATATGTATACATGTAATAGGATCAAAGAAAAGCAACCAGACGAGAAGTAAAAACATGAAAGAACCTCTAATCAAAACCATTAGGTTAAAAGACTCAGAAGCTATTGATTTAAAAGATATTTCTTATGAGTTAACAAGAAAAAACGTAATGAACGGAGTGAAAACCATATATAGAGAATCAGATATTGTGCACTTCATATTAGAAGCGAAAATGCACAAAATCGATGTAAATGATAAAGGTGAACTAATTTTCAAAAATGGCGAAAAAAACTAAAAAAAGCCCCTCAAAAAAACAAGCAACCGAGCTAACTGTGATATTGAAAATTAGGTGGCGTGGCTAGAAAGCCCGAAGATATCCTGAGACTACCCCCGTAGTACCCCCGTAGTACCCCCGTAGTACAGGACGGGGGTTATCGGTGCCGGTTGAACATTCAAACCCAAAGGAATTGAGCGAAACGACAAAACAGCACACCAGGAACATCCCCCTCCACAAAAGCGAAAGGGATTGATCTTTTTAGGTGGGGTTCGGGTCGGTATCACCAGTTCAATACAGTTTGCTCTCCAAGAACCTGACATCACAAACTTGGCAATCAGACAAATTGACCCAGGGTCATAGTTCGTCTAATACACGTTATGCTAAAGAATCGCCTGCGGGAGAGATTTTCGCAGGCGATTTTTTAACATAACGTTGGTTACATTAGGCGCACTCTGATGTGTAACAGCAAAGTTGTAATGCCCGCTTTAGGCTAAGGAGCTCATTCAGATTGCTGGTTGCGACCATCACTGGTTTGAAAATCGTGCTCCTGCATGTACCCACCCAATTTGGACGCGCCATGCTGCATGAACTGAACATTCAGACGATTTGTGCGGAAACCAGCTCAGCCAAAGGCCATGTTGAGCGTGCGCATTTGACACTACAGGATCGACTGGTCAAGGAGAGGAAGCCAACGCTTATATCGATGAGTTTATGGCCGATTACAATCGCCGTTTTGCTAAAGCTCCCCTGCATGATTTCGATGTTCACCGACCACTGGATACTGATGATGACCTAGAGGCTTTTTTCATCTGGAGAGAACCGAGACGTGACTCGAAATTCAGAGGAAATATTTGGCTGTGGATCTTAAGGAAAATGTGGCACTTTCATTGATTCTCATTGGAGGGATAGTTCCTCTAAAGCCAGCTTTTCATGTAAGAGAATGAATTCGCTTTTTAGCTGACAATAGATTTCTGAGCTATTCCCACAAGCTCTTGCAGCCTGATACTTAATTTCCGCATATTGATGAACAACATCATTGTGTCTACGAAGGTAATCCCTGAACGCTAAATGTCGAATGATATGAAAACAACCGGTTTCAAAAGCATGGATATGATGTGTACGGTTATCCCCGCCTTTAATAAAATAGCGCCTACCGGGTATGCCATACTCTCCGCGCGCGATGTATCCAAGACTTTCAATAACACTATGATTCTCATCGAATTTACCCATATTTTTTATTTCCAATAAAATGTCAATAATTGGCTTGGCTGCTAGCCTAGGTACTGAGGTACTTCCAATATGATGCACAAATAAAATCTCATCAGGAAAAGCATCTTTAAGCTTAACCATTTCATCATTATATGCATTCACCCAATGTGAATTATATGGCTCAATAGTAATTACTCTTGACATTATTACCCCTTATCAACCCATAAATTCGTCTCTTTATGTATTACTGAGTAATACAATTATAACAAGGCATAATAATGATCGCTAGCTCAAACCAATTGACCCACGGTCATAGTTCGCCTAATACACGTTATGCGCACTCATATGCATGTAAGTTAAAAAAATGGTACGATACTGATCTTTTTTCGGTGTCGAGGCCAACGGTTTATCGGGCTCTGACACGCAACAAAATGCCGCATAATAGGTAAAATTCACTATGAAAAAAAAGCAAACAAAAAAGCTACAGAACGCACTCGGTATGTTAGGGCTTATTGAAAGAGATCCCGACGTAATCGGTTATACCCTGTTTAACACACGTAACCGCCGGTTTGCTACGCTGAATAAAAATGAGTTTGGGCTGGTGATTTACACAGACGATATTGAAGAAGCCCATTTAACCACGTCAAGGTTTGTCGCACTGGTGGATATTGATTTTTTGCCAGAACCAGACAAATTCGATATTGCTGTTGTCCCTGTTGTCGATAATCCTTTATTTGGATTAATGATCAAAAAAAAAGAAGATTAAGCGAAGGCCAATAAAAGTTACATGCCCGTTCTTAGCAGAGCGCGGTCTGGTAACGATTATTAAAGATTAAATGAGGTATTTATGTGTAAAAAAACAAATGGAACAATCCTGGATATACCGGGTATCAGGGTTGGACATGCTGAAGATAAGTTGAAACAAACCGGTTGTAGCGTAATTATTTTCGACAACGGAGCTGTGTGTGGCGTTGATGTCAGAGGTGCTGCACCGGGGACAAAGGAAACCGAACTTTTAGATCCCGTTAATACTGTTCAGAAAGTCAATGCAGTGGTACTGAGTGGAGGTAGTGCTTTTGGATTAGATTCCGCTTCTGGCGTAATGCGTTATCTTGAAGAAAGAAAAAAAGGTTTTGATGCCGGTGTAGCTATTGTACCTATCGTTCCTGCCGCAGTAATTTTTGACCTGAATTTCGGTGATCCTGCTGTTCGTCCTGACGCTGAGATGGGTTATATTGCCGCGCAAAACGCGTCTGCAAACTCTTTTCCATCGGGAAATATTGGAGCAGGCGTCGGGGCCACTATAGGTAAGATGGGCGGTTTTGACAAAGCAATGAAAGGTGGACTTGGGACAGCATCTGTTAAATTACCAGGAGGACTGATAGTTGGTGCAATGGTGGTTGTCAATGCTGTTGGTGAAATCAGAGACCCTAAAAATGGTAAAACTATTGCAGGTGCATGTGATGAAAATGGTCATATTATCGATCTCATTTCCTACGTTATAGAAAATAAAGATAATAATTTCACTCAAGGGACAAATACAACCATTGGCATAATTTGTTGTAACGCCAATATGAATAAAAGTCAGATGAAAAAAGTTTCCCAAATGGCTCATGATGGCCTTGCGAGGACAATATACCCCGTTCATACCATGAGTGACGGGGATACTATTTTTGCAGCAACAACAGGTGGTGTAGATTCATCGGTGAATATTGTTGGTATAGTTGCGGCTGAGGTCATGGCTACTGCGGTTTTAGACGCTGTAACCTCAGCCAAATCAGGATTTGGTGTTAAAGGTTATGCCGATTCGTTTTGCCGACCGATTTAAAGCCGATCATTATTTTCTCTGTGATACATCCTAAGTTCGAATATTACAATAATTTCATAACATATTTATCATCTTTCGATAATAACTGAAAATAAAATAAATATTGCATTGTTTATTAAATAACCTTAACTCCATGTATTTATAAATAAACAAAACACTAAAAAAGTTTAATATTTTCATTTCGGTAAAATATTAAGATCATGAAAGATAATAAAGTAAAAACATCGAAAAAAACAATTCACTTAGATAACTTAAAAACTCACATGATTATTAAATACTATTTAAAAAACAGCAAAATAGATTAAATATATAAAAATATTTTTATCAATAAAGAAGAAATAAGGGGAAATAATCCGCCACCAGTACATATATCATACTGGTGGCTTCATTTAACTAATTATGAAATTTTAACCCAAGGATAAGCATCAGATGTTCCAGCGTCATCTGGTGCTGTGCCCCTATTCCACCACTTAGCTTCCCAGTTTTGGTCTTTCCAACTGACTCTATCACCCGCCTTGTATTCCTTGCTTGCATCCCATGCCGGGTAATCACCGCCCTTCCCTTGATCACCCGGATCAACATTGAAGCCTTTGAAGTAGAATGGTGTCATATCTATCTTTTTCGTGATTAACTCACAACCAAGACCTTCCCTAGCTGCATTGACTAATAAGCCACGGTCTTGATCCGCAGTCCATGTAAATATTCCCCCCAGACTCTTTTCCAATACATATTGAGCCTTAGCTTTAACAGAACGAGGAGTATCAATAGAAATGAACAACTTACTTTCCTTATTATAGAGATAATCAGCGTCTGCTATATCATCAGTACAAAAATCAAAATTATTTCTCCCCTTTTCATTTTCCAAATCCAGATAATTATATATAGTGTCGTACCATTCTGTTGTTCCTGATTCAAATGAGCCGGTTGTCGTAATCTTTGGCTCCTTTTTCGGAATATATCCCGGATCATAACTGCCGGATAATGGAGAATAACTATCAATAACCGCATTTCTGGCATTACGTGAATATGCAGCATAACCAATATTAATTGCAGATGCAGGAACGCCGATACTCAGTAAATATTCAACTGCTTTTTCTACACTATTTTCACCTCCAGGATAATCACGAAGATTCGTGTGATGCATCAGTTTTTCGGCCCACGGAGTACCAAAGAAATCATAGGTCATAACGTTAACACCATATAGTCCAACCTTTAATAATTCTGGTATTTTTGATTTCTCCATTTTTTCTGGCACCGCGGAACAGGCTATACTTATTTTTACATCCGAGCGCCCCGCTTCTTTAAAAGCAGCAGTTAAGTCCCGAATTAAACTAACATAATAATCGCCATCATCTGGAGCATAGATATTACCGTCATTTCCGGCAACACCTGGGTATTCCCAGTCAATATCAATTTCGGTGAACATAGGGAAACGTCGGAATATATCAACCAGACTCGAACAGAAATAGGATTTCAGTGTTTCGTCTCTGACCATATTATAAAAGCCATTACTCATGGTCCAACCACCGACACTGAACGACATAATAAGATCATGGCCCTGGGCTTTTGCAGCCTGTTGAATCTTAGCCAATCCACCTAATACGCCCATACTTTTAGATTGCTCAAAATCCCTTGGCATTTGGATATCTTGCCAGCCAGAATAAGTACAATTCTGATAAGACTGGCAATCACCCCAAGCATCTGTAAATGTGACTTCACCGTTATTGGTACGAGAAAATAATGGTGCTTGCTCTTTAATTTGCTGCTTCTTTTCACCCTCATCACCTAATATTCCACAGAAACCAATAACTAATTTATCATACGCAAAAGGATTATCTAAAAGGTGCTGTAAATCTATTCCTCTACCACGACTGGCGGGATCTTGATTTCCTTGTAATCTACCGTCATATTGCGACCAATCTGTATAATAGCCAAAAACTTTAGGCTTATTTCGTGTGTCATACTTATTATAAACTGGTAATGCAATTCTCCCCGATGTGTAACTGAAATTTATTGTTTCAGTTGATGGATTGAAATTATCTATTTTATAAGATTGTTCACTAAGAGAATCTGTCTTGATTATTTTTGACATAAAATCACCTCGACTAGATATCAATTTATTCTTCGATGAACATTTAAATTATTTTACTTCGCGTGGTAACACAATTACATTCTAGCTTGTATTCTTAGGAAAACAAATAATTGCTATTTGTTTGATTGTCAATGATCAACTTAATTTTATGTCAACACATTGTACATTATCATCTCTTTATTATATTGTGGTAAAACTAAAAGCAATAATCTCAAATTGAAAATATATTATATCTTTATTGTTATAATTACCAATATTAATGAAGTTTTGTAAATTAATTTTTACGATTAATTTATTTTGATTTTATTCTAAAGTGACTATTTTTTTATTTTATATCTATACTAACTTGTATCATTAAGGGTATTTGTTTCTTTAATTTATTATTATCACTCTTATATATGGAGATTAAAATGAAAGCTAAAGATGTTCAGCCAACTATTATTATTAATAATAACGTTATCTCTCTGGAAGACATCTATAATATTGCTATAAAACAAAAAAAAGTAGAAATATCAAAGGATATCATTGAGCTTTTGAGCCGTGGTCGTGAAAAATTAGAGGAAAAATTAAATTCTGGAGAGGTTATATACGGAATTAATACAGGGTTTGGCGGAAATGCTAATTTAGTTGTGCCATTTGATAAAATCTCAGAGCATCAGAAAAATCTGTTGACTTTTCTTTCTGCCGGCACTGGGGAATTTATGTCCAAAACTTGTATCAAAGCGTCGCAATTTACTATGTTACTTTCCGTTTGCAAAGGTTGGTCTGCAACCAGGCCAATTGTTGCTCAAACGATAGCCGATCATATTAATCATGATATTGTTCCTCTGGTTCCTCGTTATGGTTCAGTCGGCGCAAGCGGTGATTTGGTTCCCTTATCTTATATTGCACGCGCATTATGTGGTATTGGTAAAGTGTATTATATGGGAGAAGAAATTAGTGCGGCTGAAGCAATTAAACATGCCGGGTTGACGCCATTATCATTACAAGCCAAAGAAGGTCTTGCCCTTATTAATGGTACCCGGGTAATGTCAGGCATCAGCGCAGTTGCTGTTATTAAACTGGAAAAACTATTTAAAGCATCAATCTCTGCTATTGCCCTGGCTGTTGAAGCATTACTTGCATCTCATGAACATTATGATGCCCGAATTCAGCAAGTAAAAAATCATCCCGGTCAGAAAGCAGTAGCGAGTGCATTACGTAATTTATTGGCAGGTTCGACTCAGGTTGATTTATTATCCGGGATTAAAGAGCAAGCAAATAAAGCTTGTCGTCATCAGGAAGTTACCCAACTAAATGATACCTTACAGGAAGTTTATTCAATTCGCTGTGCACCACAAATATTAGGTATAGTGCCAGAATCTTTAGCCTCAGCCCGAAAAATATTAGAGAGAGAAGTTATCTCTGCGAATGATAACCCACTGGTAGATCCAGAAAATGGCGATGTTCTGCATGGCGGTAACTTTATGGGACAATATGTCGCCCGGACAATGGATGCATTAAAACTGGATATCGCTTTAGTTGCCAATCACCTCCATGCAATTGTGGCACTTATGATGGATAACCGTTTTTCCCGTGGGTTACCCAATTCACTTAGCCCAACTCCCGGCATGTATCAAGGTTTTAAAGGTGTCCAGCTTTCTCAAACTGCTTTAGTTGCTGCAATCCGCCATGATTGTGCTGCATCTGGTATTCATACCCTCGCTACAGAGCAATATAACCAGGATATTGTCAGTTTGGGATTACATGCTGCACAAGATGTTTTAGAAATGGAGCAGAAATTACGCAATATTGTATCAATGACAATTTTGATCGTTTGTCAGGCAATTTATCTCCGTGACAATATTAGTCAAATTGCGCCTGAAACAGCGAAATTTTACCATGCAATACGTGAAATCAGCCCTCCTCTGGTAACCGATCGCGCATTAGATGAGGATATAATTCGAATTGCAGATGCAATTATTAATGATCAACTCCCACTGCCAGAGATTCTTCTGGAAGAGTAAAAAGAAAATGACTGAAAATTTTCAATGATCTCTTGACTAAAAATGTAGAACCCCATTTACTGCAATAAAAACAGTATAAGGGGTTTTACATGATTATCTTTGTAACAGGAGCAACATCAGGTTTTGGTGAAGCGATCACCCGAAAATTCATTCAAAATGGCGCTAAAGTTATTGGAGCTGGCCGCCGTAAAGCACGATTAGAAAAATTAAAAGTTGAACTGGGTGATGATTTTTACGCTGTTCAACTTGATGTCACTGATCGGGCTGCTATCAACCAGGTTATTCAACAATTGCCAGAGTCACTTCGTAATATTGATGTTTTAGTTAATAACGCAGGTTTGGCGCTTGGATTAGAACCCGCGTATCTGGCTAACCAAAGTGACTGGGAAATAATGATTGATACCAATGCTAAAGGCGTTGTGAATATGACCCGTGCCCTGCTGCCTGAAATGGTGGAAAGAAACCATGGGCACATTATTAATATCGGTTCTACCGCTGCGAATTGGCCATATTCAGGTGGGAATGTTTATGGCGCAACTAAAGCTTTCGTCAAACAGTTTAGTCTGGGCTTACGGGCAGATTTACAGGGAAAAAATATCCGCGTCACTGATATAGAACCTGGTTTAGTTGGCGGTACCGAGTTCTCTTTAGTCCGCTTTAAAGGTGACAATAACAAAGCGAATAAAACCTACGATGGAACTCAAGCATTAACAGCCGAAGATGTCGCAGAGGCTGTTTTTTGGGTTGCTAACTTACCTGCACATGTCAACATTAATACATTGGAAATGATGCCGGTTTGTCAGTCATTTGCCGGGCTTAGCGTGCATAGAAATATATAATCACATTCATCTTGATAATTTGTTGAACATCTTCATGTTATCTTATAATTTATCTATCTGATAATTTCTTATTGTGCCATCGAATTTGGCTCCACTCTCTTTCAAGAGGATAAAAGATGAATTTTTGTAATTCTTTGATATTAAAAGCTATGCCTGCTATCGCTCTGGCAATTCCTTTGTTATGGCAAGCGCCGGCACTGGCGGCAACCTGCTCTTCTGGAGGAACCTGCGTCACAGTAAATGGCAACGGAGATACTGCGCTAAGTAAAGAAGCAGCCCGTCAAAGTAAAGAGCAATGGGATGAAACCAAGAATCTTCGTACCAAAGTTAATAAACGTACTGAGAAGGAATTTGATAAGTTCGATAAAGCGATTGATGCTCGCGACGCATGTATGAAAAGTACCAATATTAATGCTTATTGGGAACCCAATACCGAACGTTGCCTGGACAGCAATACTGGTATGCCTATCAGACCGTAATATAAGGTGATGATAATGAAGATGAAAAAAGCACTTTTATTCAGTGCGTTGATCGTTACTGTATCTCCATTTACGCTTGCTGCACAAGCTTCATGCGAAAGCGTAAAAGAGCAGATTGCGCAGAAAATTATCCATAATGGTGTGCCGGAATCTGGCTTTAAATTGGAAATTACTCCTAATGACCAAACCGAACAAGCCGGTAGTAAGATCGTTGGTCATTGTGAAAATAATACCAAAAAGATTGTGTATACCCGGCAAGGAAGTCAATCTACAACCCTGTCAGTCACAAAATAAACCCTTATTGTTTTTCTGGGGGAGATGCGGAATTCAGAGAAAGTATTACGTAGATACTTTTTAATCTAAATAAATAGAGGTCGAGGCTACACGCCTTCGACCTCTATTGTTGGTAATAAATCGTGTGATATACAACCCCACCTAATAATATTAATATCATTTTATTATCAATATACATGTCAAAAAAGTGACAAATAGGACAGCTTTCTTTTTTGATTAACGTAAAAAACATCCATTTTTAATAAAGTTTCAACTTACATCACACAAATATAATAATTTTCATTCTAATATCCCCCAAACAATTGATATCGATAACATTATAATGCGAGAGTGTATCATGAAGGCATTAGTATTAGAAAAAGCGGGTCAGATTTCAATTCAAGACTGGGAAAACACCGAAATATTGGGTGAAAATGATGTTGAGATAAAAATTCATTCTGTGGGAATTTGCGGCAGTGATGTGCATTATTACCAATACGGGCGTATCGGGCCATTTGTTGTCGAAAAGCCAATGATCCTCGGGCACGAAGCATCAGGTGTAATCACAGCGGTAGGTAAAAAGGTGACTCACTTAAAAATTGGTGATCGGGTCTGTATGGAGCCTGGCATTCCTAATCTGCAATCACCACAATCACGGGCAGGTATTTATAACTTAGATCCAGAAGTTCGTTTTTGGGCGACTCCCCCTATTGATGGCTGCTTACGTGAAAGGGTTATTCACCCAGCAGCATTTACGTTCAAATTACCTGACAATGTCAGTTTTGCCGAAGGTGCAATGGTTGAGCCATTAGCTATCGGTATGCAAGCAGCCACAAAAGCAGAAATTAAACCAGGAGATATTGCATTAGTTGTTGGTGCCGGCACGATCGGAATTGTGACTGCACTGGCTGCATTAGCCGGTGGTTGTTCCGATGTCATTATTTGTGATGTATTTGATGAAAAACTAGAAATTGCAAAACAGTATCCAGGTCTTCACCCTGTTAATAGCAAAGTACTTGCTGAGAAAGTTAACGCATTAACCGATGGCAATGGCGTCAATATTCTATTTGAATGTAGTGGGGCAAAACCCGTCGTTGCGACTATTTCAGATCACATTGCACCGGGTGGAACAGCGGTTCTGGTTGGTATGCCTATCGATCCGGCGCCACTTGATATTGTCTCTGCTCAAGCTAAAGAGATCACATTCAAAACCATTTTCCGCTACGCAAATATGTATCCTCGTACTATCCGTTTACTTAGCTCTGGCAAGCTCAATGTAACCCCCCTATTGTCCGCAACCTATAAATTCAAAAACAGCGTTCAGGCTTACGAGCGAGCCGCTGAGGGCCGTCCGACAGATATCAAAATTATGTTGGAAATGGAGTAACACATGGCGCACTACGCTGGTATCGATTGCGGTACACAAAGTACTAAGGTCATTATTGTCGATAGCCAAAAAGCGCATATTTTGGGTGAAGGTAGTTCACCTCACCCAATAATTAGCGATTCAAACGGCCGTCGTGAACAGCAGGCTCACTGGTGGATAGAAGCATTAGAAATTGCCTTTTCCCAAGCGATTGAGCAAGCAGGAATTTCTGGTACAGAAATTGTCGCTCTTGCCGTATCAGGTCAACAGCACGGGTTTGTTCCTCTGGATGCAGAAGGTCATGTTTTAGCGCCTGTAAAACTCTGGTGTGACACTGAAACTACAGCGGAAAATCAGGAAATTATTGATGCACTCGGTGGTACGCAAGCCGTTTTAGCACAACTCGGGTTAATGCCGCAGACAAGCTATACCGCATCTAAAATTCTTTGGTTCAAAAAATACCATCCTGAATTATGGGAAAAATTGAGTACTGTTCTATTACCTCATGATTATCTCAATTATTGGCTAACAGGCAGATTAGTTGCCGAATATGGTGATGCTTCAGGAACGGGATTACTGAATATCCGTAAGCGCGAATGGGATAACCAGATTGTCCAGTTAATTGATCCGGATGGCCGTCTTTGGCATGCACTACCTGAATTGGTTTCAGCAGAGACTTGTATTGGTACAGTAAAGCCTGAAGCAGCAAAAATATTAGGGCTTTCACCGACAACCAAAGTTGCGTCTGGCGGGGGCGATAATATGATGGCTGCGATTGGAACGGGCAATATCGTTCCTGGCATAACGACAATGAGTTTAGGAACTTCCGGCACTCTCTTCACTTACTCTGACAAACCGATTGTCGCTGATTCTGAAATGATTGCGGGTTTCTGTTCGTCTAATAATGGCTGGCTACCATTAATTTGCACGATGAATGTAACTTCAGCGACAACCGCCATTCAAAAGCTATTTAATATGGATGTTCAGGCTTTTAATGACACATTAAACCAAAGTAAACCTGGGGCTAATGGTTTGATAATGCTACCGTTTTTTAATGGTGAACGTGTTCCGCAACTCCCCCACGCCAAAGCGAGTATCCATAACTTAGATATTAGCAATATGAATCAACAAAATTTTATTTTGGCGGTAGTTGAAAGCGCCACGTATGGGTTACGTTTTGGTATTGAATTATTTCGCAAGCAAGGGATTGAAATCAATGAGATCCGTTTGACTGGCGGCGGCGCTCGCAGCAAAAAATGGCGACAAATTGTGGCTGATATCATGAATACACCTGTTATTTGTGTCACTAATCAAGAAGCCGCCGCACTGGGTGCTGCTATTCAAGCTATGTGGTGTGACTCCTTGACAGAAGAGAAAGACAAACAAGCGCATCTCGCCCATATTTGCCGGCATTTTGTGCATCTTGATGAAGAAACTCGCACCATTCCAACCCCCGAAACGGCCGCATTATATGATGTGTTTTATCAAGATTATTTCTCTCTGCTTACCGCTGAATACCCAGAGGTAAAGGTATGACGACATTGTCCCGCCAATTATTGGGATTGATGGAAAACCTCACTTTTTCAAAAGTGAGGTTTTCTTATTGAATGATCAAACATCATAGTCAAGATATTTGTCTATTTTGCCCATTCAATATTTCAACCCATGATTATTTTACAACTTGTTTTAATAGAGTGGAAATATCCAGATAGCAGGATAGATCTTTTTCTTCCGGACGTAAAATATAAGGAATTTCACCTAACTGTGGTGCATTTATGTGACGGCGTAACCTATCCATAATTTTCGCATAATGTGATATACCAGGATTAATTCTATTTGCTACCCATCCTATTAACTGCAACCCATCATTTATGATCGTCTGTGCGGTTAAAATTGAATGATTTACACAGCCAGGTTGAATGCCTACCACTAAAATGACTGGAATTTTTTCCCGAATCACCCAATCAAAATAAAAAGTTTCATCATTCAACAACACACGCCAACCGTCGTTACCTTCAATAATAACGCAATCTGCTTTATTACTAAGATTATTTAATCCTTGTTTCATCTGGTCGAAATCAACCCGGTTTTCTTCACAGTAACTGCTTTTCCAGATAACCGGGTTAATTTCTTCATATTTAAACTGAACGGGAGAGGATTTTTGTAAAATCAGACCATCTCGATTACGCATTCCTTCTTCTGTTTCATACCCTTCTGTGGCTATAGGTTTATAACCTACAGCCGTTGCTCCGTCACGATTAAAAGCTTGTAATAATGCACGGGTAACAACTGTTTTACCGATGTTGGTATCTGTCCCCGTAACAAATAGGCGAGTTAACATAAATTCTGTTTTCCATAATGACAGATAAAATCCGGTTAATGAGCACTTAAGTTTAGAGGGTACGGCTATAAGGGAGATTGCGTTAGCTCAATGTTTTGTTTAATTATTGCATAAATTGAGTAACAAAAAATTTATATAAAGCAAATATTACTACCAGAGAACGTTTATCAGATCTACTATCCCTTCATTAAATTGACTAATAATGAACCATCATATAAAGCCTTTTTAACTGATGACACCGCAGATAATGTTCCTGAATTATTGAATTCTGTTGCAACCAACTTAACCTGTTCACTATAAGCAGGCAAAGCATGTCGTTGAATACACTCATTAATGACAGGATATAAAATTTGCTGTGAAGCATTAAGTGGAGAGCCAATCAGAATTTTTTCCGGGTTAAATAAATTCACCATAATTGCGACAATATGACCAATTTTTACCCCTATATCACGGATAATATCTATTGCCAGAGTATCACCTTTATTAGCCGCCTGACAGAATGATTCAACAGTCAATGGCTCACAGTTAAGTAAAGAATCTGGTACCGTTATTAATTGCTGCTTTGCTCTGGATAAAATGTGATTGATACCTGCAACTGTCTCCAAACAGCCCAAGTTCCCGCAATCGCAACGTTCACCATCAAGTTCAACCTGAATATGCCCTATTTCCATAACACTGCCATTGTCTGCATGTAATGTTTGTCCTGCAATGATAACGCCGACCCCAACATTTTCATCAATAACAATCTGAATAATATTCTTACAATTTTTTGCTGCGCCATATAATGATTCAGCTATCGTCCAGGCTGTGATTTCGTGTTGAAGAAATACGGGTAATCCGGTACGACGATGCAGATATTCCCCTATTGACAATTCTTGAACCTGATAATAAGGAAGATTACGGATTAAACCTTTAGTCGGATCAACAATTGCATTTACCGTAATGCTAATGGCTGTCAAACGCTCAAGGCAGGATTGATAACGGCCGAAAAATGCGTCAATCTCATCAGTAATACAGTCCAAAAAGGACTTTTTATTGCTGGCAGGTAATGGTAAGACATCTTCAACAATTAATTTGCTGCTTAGATCACGCAGGCCCAAAATTAAATTCCCCAGGCCAATACTGACACATAAAAAATGCCAGCTTTCAGAATCAAGTTTCAGTCCGGTTGCTGGACGTCCTCTGAATCCCAAATCCAGAAATTCTGTTTCCATCACTAAGTGCGTATCGACCAATTCACGAACAATCTTAGTAATACTGGCAGGAGCAAGTTGTGCTTTTTTAGATAGCTCAATACGGGAAATTGGGCCATATTGATCAATTAACCGATAAACAGCACCAATATTAGTCTGTTTTATTTGATCAATATGACCCGGTTGTCCATCCATACTCACCCTTTTGCTCTTTAATTAATTTGCACTTCAAAATAATTGTCGGCTAATTATGTCGATGTTTTAGGCAAAAGGTATCATTCTTTCAATCAATATGTGATATTAAGCACGAAATTTAGCTGATTCTTACTTATTTTTCTCATCCAGAATATTAGATATGAGTAGTTTTGTCAGTCTGTTTGCTGCGGCTGATACCGGTCGGCTTTTATGATTGACCAACCAAACCTCAGAGAAAGATCGGTTATCAGCTAACGGAATATACTGAACACCATCGACTTTCATGCGGGTAAAAGATTCAGTCACAACGCTGATCCCGAGACCAGCAGAGACAAGACCAAGAATAGTCATTGCCTCACCAGCTTCCTGTGAAATCATCGGTGTCACCCCCGCCTGGGCAAGTAACGTAACAATTTCATCATACAAAGCAGTTCCAACTTCGCGTTCAAAAAATACCAGTGGATGGCCCGCCAACATTTCGAGCTTTATTCCCTGTTGAGCATGTTCTAATAAAGGGTGCCCATCATAAACAGCCAGCATAAAAGATTCACGGAATAATAGCCGATGCTCAAGATTATCCGGTAATTGCGTATTACGCATGATTCCAATATCTAACCGTCCAGTCAGCAGCGGAGCAATCTGACGCTTGGTATTCATTTGATGCATATGAATAGATACCTCCGGGTATCGTTCGCGGAATTGCCGTAAACTCAAAGTGACTTTATGCATAAACGGTGTTGTAGAGGTGAAACCGATAGATATTTCACCTAATTCTCCTTTTTGCATTCTTGCGGCTTTTGTCGCTGCGGCATCAACCTGAGCCAGAATCTGATAAGCTTCCTCCAGAAACATGTTACCTGCCGGAGTCAATCTCACATTCCGGTTATTACGTTCTAATAACTGTGCGTTTATACTATTTTCAAGTGACTGAATTTGTTGGCTTAACGGAGGTTGTGAGATATTAAGCCGCTCTGCTGCGCGACCAAAATGTAATTCCTCTGCAACTGCAACAAAGTAACGTAAGTGCCGTAATTCAATAGCCATAATCACCTTTGAGATCTAATAAATATCATTATGAATGATTAATATATTAGACAAAATATTTTGCAATTCATATGCTTGATCTACATCAAAATGCAAGTTACTTATTATGAGTTAAGTAAGGAATTCATGTGAGCACCACCCGTAGCATCAGCGAAAATCCAACTCCCGATAATCATCTTGTCCAAGATACTCAACAAAATAAGAGAAATTATATTCAGAAAGCAGATCCTTTATATATCAGAGTGACGTTGTCACTCTTTACCGTAGGGTTAGCAACATTTGCCCTGCTCTACTTTGTTCAACCTATTTTACCTATATTGTCGGAAGATTTTGGTGTTTCTCCGGCCACCAGCAGCTTATCTTTATCGCTTTCGACTGGCATGCTGGCATTGGGATTATTGATAACCGGTCCTCTGTCTGATGCCATTGGCCGTAAAAATGTTATGGTAATCGCGCTATCTGCCGCTGCATTTTTCACTTTACTCAGTGCATTTATGACCAGTTGGCATGGAATTCTGATTGCGCGCGCTCTGGTTGGCTTATCTCTCAGTGGCGTAGCCGCCGTTGCAATGACTTACCTTAGTGAGGAAATTCATCCTAACTTTGTTGCTTTATCAATGGGGCTTTATATCAGCGGGAATTCTATTGGCGGAATGAGTGGGCGATTAATATCAGGTGTGATAACTGATCATTTCTCATGGCGGGTTTCTGTCATCGTATTAGGCTTATTTGCCTCAATTGCTGCAATTATGTTTTGTCGTATGTTACCTGAATCCCGTCGTTTTCGGCCAAGTTCCCTCAAACCTAGATCTTTATTGATAAATCTGAGATTACATTTTCGTGATAAAGGGTTGCCATTATTATTTTCTGAAGCATTTTTGCTCATGGGTGGTTTCATTACGATGTTTAATTATATCAGTTATCGTTTATTAGACTCACCCTATCATTTTAGTCAATCGACTATCGGTATGTTATCCATTGTCTATTTGGCCGGTACATACAGCGCATCTAAAGTGGGTGGATTAACAAGTCAATATGGACTAGGGAAAATGCTGATAGTAACGATTAGTATGATGCTAACGGGTACTCTTATTACCATGCTGCCTTCTACTGTGATGATTATGATTGGGATGGTCATACTCACTTCCGGTTTCTTTGCCGCACACGCTGTCGCCAGCAGTTGGGTTGGACGTCGCGCTCGTCGGGCCAAAGCACAGGCGTCATCTCTTTATCTCTTCTGTTATTACGCCGGCTCAAGTGTAGCGGGTACTTTTGGCGGCATATTCTGGCTACAATGGGGCTGGAACGGCGTTGTTTTATTTATTACCGTTCTCACCCTTTTAGCCCTACT
>NZ_JAJAFX010000072.1:0-26982 GCF_025384845.1 Photorhabdus temperata
TCAAAAAGAAAAGTTTTTAGTATGGTTTCAGAGCAAAGCAACGCTAAACAACCCATAAATACCCAATGTAGTTATTTATTTTTTTGCAGTTAGCTTGGGAAAATTATTATGTAAAACGAGGACACCTTAAATACGCCAGTTTAAACTTGCTTTTCACTGCCTTAATACATGCAATAGTATTTATTTTTATGATTTAATTTACCTTTTTTTCATACCCTTAATGTAATTTCATGCGAAAATAAATTTTGTTATTTTTTTAAACTATTTTCGCCATTTATTAATGATTAAATACCGGTCTAATCTTTCTAATCTTTCTAATTGATTAATCTGTCAGATTTTTTGTCATCGTTAATTTAATTAAAACATTATTAAGCATGGTAGAAAACCAATCAACCGACAATACGCTATTTAAAATTTTCGATAAAGAGAAAACATTTCTCATTCTTTAAATGGATTGGTTAATAGACTGACAAATTCCCTGTTTTACAACAGGGAATTTATACATAAAAGAGAGGCCCCAACTACGGTTTTTCAACCACAGATTCGTTGTTCGGTAACCAGTAACGCCGATGTTCAAAAGCATATTTGGGTAGTCGAATGCGTAACGGTTTCTGCCCGGAAGGCCAGCAAGTGCGCCAATCGATATCCTGACCTTGTAACCATAAGAATCGAGAATCATCCTCTGCCATATGAAGCCATTGATCTTCTTTGGTTGCAGCAGACGAAGCAAAATCACGTAGTTGGTTCAAGAGATCCTGCCGTGATGTTGCAACAAACAGTGCCCGATGGGGGAGTGCCGCCCTGCCAAACTGTAATGTCCAGCTAACCGCTTGCAGAGCGATGTTTTCATCGTTCTCAATAAAATCTCCCAGCATAACCACCATTTGTTGCAACGATGCCTGGCTATTAGCCGCGATGGGATAATAATATCTCTCCGAACTGGCTTTAATCTGTTGCTGAACTTTGGTCGGCGCCTCCTCCAAAATAACATGTGCGTTGCTTCCACCCAATCCGAAAGAGCTGAGTCCAGCAAAACGTTTTTGCCCTGCATCCACCCGCCAGGCGTTTTCCTCTGTAGCCAGTTGTAAGCGCGTGTCAGCGCTATCAATTTCAGGGTTCAGACGCTGAAATGCCGCGCAAGGCACAATGGATTTATGCTGCAACATCAATAAAACTTTAACAATACCCGCTAACCCCGCAGCCCCCTCTAAATGCCCGATATTGGCTTTTACTGAGCCAATATAGCAAGGTTGCCGCATGTTTCCTGACCGATCATGGTTAAAGACTTCATTAAGTGCATTAAATTCAATTGGATCGCCCAGCGAAGTTCCCGTACCGTGCGCCTCCAGGTAACTGATTTGCTCAGCAGAGATCCCAGCCTGTTGCAAACAATCATTGACTAATGCAATCTGCTGTTCAGGGTTAGGTGAAGTCAGTGAGTTAGCACGTCCACCATGATTTACCGCCGATGCCCGAACGTATCCATAAATAGGATCCTGATCCGCCAATGCCTGTTTTTGCGTTTTCAAAAACAGACACACAGCGCCTTCACCACGGACAAAGCCATTGGCGTCCGCGTCAAAAACCCGGCAACAACCATCTTTAGATAACATTCCTGCCCGGTAATAAGCAGCCATGTTAAATGTGTTGCTCAACAAATTAATACTGCCAACTATCGCCTGTTGGCATTCCCCAGAACGCAATGAATTTACCGCCTGAGTCAGCGCCGTTAATCCGCTTGAACACGCGGTATCAATTTGCAGGCTGGGACCAATAAAGTTGTAATAGAATGACAACCTGTTTGCCAGCAGGCAATTCAGTGTTCCCGTCGTTGCATAAGCATTTGCCATCGCCATATCAGCCGCGGCGAGTTCACGATAGTCATTACTGCACGAGCCAATAAAAACACCGGTTTTTGATCCCGAATAACTCAACGGATTAGTACCGCTATCTTCCATCGCTTGCCAAGTCAGCTCCAATAACATTCTCTGCTGCGGATCCATCATGGCGGCCACTCGCGGAGAAATACCAAAGAATGGCGCATCAAAGCCATCAATATTATTCAGTAACCCAGCTTTTAATGCTTTTTTAGGCAGCGGAATAATGTAAGGTTTTCCAGACGCAAGCCGCTGCTCCGGAATCTCTTCTATCACACTGCGTCCGGATCTTATGATCTCCCACATTTGTTCTGGGGAATCTTCCGCGCCAGGTAGTCGGAAGGCCATGCCCACAATAGCAATAGGCATCTGTTTCGTATCACCTGAACTGCTTACTGATGGAGTCATGGAGCCTAAATGCTCCAGCAAGGCGGATTTGGCTATCCGCTGTTCCTCCGGGCTTAGTGAATGGTATATGTGATACAGATTATCCATGCTTACCTCCCTCTATGAGGCGCTGCAATCCTAATGCTGCTTCACCATCAAGACAACGCACCGCATTAATAAAGTCATCTAAGGAATGTTTCTTCTCGGCTACTTCGGTTCTGGAAATGTCAAGATACTCAATCAACCGATGCGGTGAGCTATAACGCCAGAACAGCGTAGGCGATAATTTCCGGCGAAAACGCACTGACATCAGCTCCGCAAGTTTTACCGCTTTTAGCGAATCAATGCCCAAATCAGCCCAGGTGCGTTGCATCATGGATTCAGTAAAATCCTCGTCCCAATTCAGGAAGTCAGCCAAGAGTGTGCGTAACTGCCCGGCAACCGGTTTAGCGAATTGACCTTCCATCTGATGTGCGACAGATTGCGGCCCAGACAGAACGCGAACTTCAGCAGCAATCTCTGTAAGAAATTCAGCCGCTTCTACCCCATTCAGCAAATAGTGATTGAATGCCAGAACCAGGTTCATTTCTTTGTTGTGCGGAGCACCGATGAACAATGTTGACTGAGATGGCGGCACGATAAGCGGCACAGCCGAGGTGGCGCCATCGCTGCCGGTATACGAGATCATCATGGGAACATCTATATCGACGGGCATTCTTTCAGCATCGGGATCCAGTACACTATTCAGATGTTGCCTGAACTCAAAAAAGCCCATGGTTTGTGTTCCAGGCACTTTTAATGAACTCAAATCACCTTTTTCATCCAGAAAAGCAATACCCAGATTGATATCGGTATAAGTATGATAACGCTCTTGATCCAACGGCCTTGAGCGCAACATCGGGAATTTTTTCAGCGCCTGAGAAACTGCGTAAGTGATTACCTGAAACGGTGTTATCCACTCTTGCTGCCCGGAGTTCTCGGTTAGATGACGAATGGCGTTATCAACCAGCTCAATCGACAGTGGTTTGCCTGCCCAACAAGGTTGTACCGTACCGCTATTCAGCCGTAACGCGCGATTAAGGCGCTGCTGATCTTTTGACAGGAAACCAATATTGTCATCTTTGGCATGGCCATTTTCCGGCAATTTGGTTTCGTTGTGCTTAAGGTAGTCATCAATGTGGCTGGGCAATAATGTCCCGTATTTTTCCGCCAGTTGATTAAGAATGTGCGGCTCAATTTGGTGTTCTTGTGCATACAGACGGGTTTTGGGCGGAACACGCGCAGGAGGAGCCGATACCTCAGGAGCAGCCTCCACTTTCTCCACGCTAACCGGCGGAGGCGTCAACTCTTCACTGACAGGGGAAGGCTCCGCCAACTCACCGGCGGCTCTGATGACCGCAATAGCCGACCCAACAGGAATAATATCATTTTCCGCAGCCAGCCATTTTTCCAGGATCCCCTCAACATCAGATTCAATGGTAAAAGCAGCCTTATCCGTCTCCATTTCATAAACAGGTTCATCACGCTTGACATGATCTCCCACCTGCTTAAGTAGCTGGGTGATGACGACTTCAGTGGTTCCTTCTCCCATCGGGGGAATAAGCAACTGTGCCATAAGTTCTCCTTAGCTCATTACCGCATATACGGAGGCCAAAATGTCATCCGTGCCGGGCAAAACAGCTTTCTCTAAACAAGGATTAAAAGGAATATGAATATCTTCACGCGTTACCAGACGTGGAGGCGCCAGTAAAGAGAAGAAATTATCATTCTCATCCAACAGATCAGCAACAATGGATGCGCCAACACTGGCCGTCCGGGTATCCTCTTGTACAACGATAAGCCGCCCGGTTTTGCGTAAAGATTCCGCAATCCGTTGTTTATCCCAAGGTACCAGACTACGTAATTCAATCACTTCGATGTCAATATTGTTTTTTTCCGCCTGAAGAGCAGCCATAGTCGCAAGTTGAACGGTGTTTCCCCAGGCAACCAGCGTAATATCCTTTCCTGACCTGACGATATTTGCCTGGCCGAGAGGCACTGGACTCACCTGCCGGCGCTCATGACGCTCTCTCATAAGGTGTTTAGGGATCAGGATCAGGCTCGGCATATCTAGACTTAACGCTGTACGGAACAACCCAATCGTGTCGGCTGGTGTCGTTGGAACAAGAACATTAATACCGGGAATATGCGCTAAGATACCGTCCGAGCTCTGGCTGTGCCATATACCGCCTCCTGGAAGATAAGCGCCATAAGGCGCATATATCACCACCGGACAGCGCCATTTCCCCACCGTTCTCCAACTTAAAGTGCCAAGTTGTGACTGTAACTGATTGAGGCCCAGCCCAACAAAGTCGATAAATTGCAGTTCAACAATCGGACGCCAGCCACAAGCGGACAACCCAACAGATGAGCCAATAATCGTGGCTTCAGAAAGGGGGGCATTAATAACGCGATCAGGATAGCGGGTAGATAAGCCACGGGTGAAACCAAAAACACCCCCTTTAGGATCCTCAATATCCTCGCCAAATAACAGCACATTCGGATGCTGGCTCAACGCCTCATCCAAAACCTGATTGACCGCTTTAACCTGTGTCTCTTCGGCTTCCATCTCAACATGTACGACAGGAGCCCCCTGACGATTGCACAAATAGGTACTTACACTTTCAGGATCAGGCTCTTCCTCGTGATAAACACGCTCAAATATTTCCGCGACATCAGATTTAATGCTCTCTTTTTGTTCAGCCAAATCCTGATCATTAAGCGTCCCCTTTTCCTTTAAATAGGCGACGTAATTCTCAATAGGATCTTGTAACGCCTCCAGTTCATCCTGGGAACGGTACAGTTTGTGAGAATCCGAATTGGAATGAGAATCTAACCGGTCCATACGGCAAACCAAAATGCAAGGGGTTCGCTCAAATCGCGCCTTATTGAATACCTCCTGGGCAACAGGAAACACGGTCTCCGGCTTGCGAGCGTCAACCCGGCGAATCAAGCACTCGTTAAAAATTCCCAATCGATATGGCGCCATTGCCGCCGTTGACGTACTAATACCCAATTTATTATCAGAAACCACAAAAACTACCGGCAAACGCCTTTCAACCGCAAAGCTGACCGCTTCATAAAATTCTCCCTGCCGGGTTGCTGCATCGCCGACACCACACACGACAAGCCCATTTTTATTGTCCAACGCGCTTGCCCAGGCAGCTCCGGCTGCGGGAATACATTGGGTTCCGGTCAGGCTGACTACCGAGAAGATATTGTTCTCTTTGTCGCAAAAATGATTCGACATGGTCCGGCCAGCTGAGTGAGAAGTGGCCTTTCCCATAAGTTCCCTTGCCATTTCAACAGTAGACATACCACGCGCTAATACTAATGCCCGATCACGATAGTAAGGAACCAGCACATCATTCTTTTCCATAAGCTGCGGCAACACTGCCAGCCCTTCATGTCCAGCAGCCGACACATGGAACCAGGCACGGCCTTGTCGCGTGACTAACGCACTACGGTTATCAATTTCCCGTGACAGCAGCATGTCATAAAGTAACTTTTGCTCATCCAAACAATTATCCATTGAAGGGCTGTGTTCCTTAAGAGGTACTTCATTGATCTGTACGTCTATCACTCTCTTTTTCCTCACAAATAGTTAACGTGGTAGTTGTCGTTATTGCGCTTAATGCCTGATAAATAAGCAAACACGGGGTAGTCCCCTGTCATAACTGCCTGAGAGACTATCGATCCCGATAAAGAAGTGAACACGGGTAATCCCGCCACATGGATTACATAAAGATGGCGATATACGGTCACAATTCTTAATAACGTTTATACGCCTGACGTGGTGGGCAAAATTATCTCCATGACCATGAATAGCTTTGATTGTCGCGGTGTTTCCCGAATTTTGAGCATTGTCCTGAACACAATGTGACGCCATTTAAAAAACTCCAACCGTTGAACAATAGCCATTCGCTAAAAGCGGAGCCAATAAACACCGGCATTTCCATGATTACGTTACGATTAAAAAACAGGTTTTTACCTATGTCTTTGAATCCTGCAATGGTTAAGATACTAGAATCATTCATTACTTTGCTAAATTATTTTAATGATTAGATTTTCCCGACAAACCATTCATTAGATATTTTTATACTTAACCAAGGCATGGCTCCAATAATAGCATCTATTATATCAATCGAACTTAAGACTTTATGCTCACATCAAAACTCGTTCTATTCTGTGATGAATGTCAATAATAACCTCGCTGTATCGAGTAATACATTAAATTGAGTTGATAAAATTACACAGTATACAGTATTAATAACGATATTTTACAAAAAGTTAGCTTATTATCTCCTATGTTTTATCATAAAAGAATCTGTCGTAATGAGGGAATGATCACAAAAAAGCGCCGATATATATAACCACATGATTAAATTAGATTTGTTGCATCTCACCCAGTTGACATCATAGTGCAATAAATAGCATATCAATATATAAAAACATATTCCTCAACTATTTGAATATACTATCAATCATTTAAATATTAAATTCAGAAAATAATAAGATAAAATATAATTTCCATAAGGTTTATTTAAATAAATTTATATCTATGACAGATATAGATTATTGCTATAATAATAGAACCAAATACATCCTGCTTCAATCCTCTTCATTCTCACTGGCATCATTATTGTCAGCGCTCATTGAAAGAGTGAGAGTGTGTTAACGCGACCCAAATACACTTGATTAATATCTTAAAGCCCTTTAGGATTTTCGCCTTATCTTTCCGCCCGCATTGGGAGAAGGTTTACGGCGATTCTTACTAATGAATAATTGGTTAGCGCCAGCTAACTTAACTCAATTATCTTTTAGCCTGAAAACCAGTTTGATGATGTAATAAAGCACAATAACTAATATCCCAAAGGGTAGAGTACCATGAAGAACCTTTACTATCTGATTGTCACGCCAGGATTAATATTTTCAGCCTCTGCCCTTGCATCGCCTGCTAATAGCATCGAAGCACGCCTTGATGCACTCGAACAGCGGCTACAACAAGCAGAACAACGAGCCGCTCAAGCGGAAGCACGGGCTACAGCCGCTGAGCAACGCGCACAGCGACTGGAACAGCACGCTATCGAAACCAAACAACAGACCACACAAGTAGCGCAAAGCACGACTTCTTCGCTGGAAAATAGTGCCTCATCACCCAGCAATTTGAAACTGAATGATTTTGGCGATCTAAAACTGTACGGTGATGTAGAATTCAATCTCGACGGCACCAGCCGAAGCGGTCAGCTTACTTCACTTAAAACCGGCGATAATAAACACTGGAAACCTGGCGACAAAGAACGCTGGAATATTAATGGCCGCATCTTGATTGGACTGGACGGCTACCGTCGCAATCAGAACGGCGACTTTGCCGGTTTCAGTGTGCAACCATTGGCAGACATGACCGGCAAAATGAATCTCGACGACGCTGCTTTCTTCTTCGGTAACGAGAAAAACTGGCAGGCCAAAATCGGGCGTTTCGAAGCCTACGATATGTTTCCACTCAACCAGGACACCTTTATTCAATATTCTGGTAATACCGCCAACGATTTGTATGCCGATGGTTTCGGTTATATCTACATGATGAAAGAAGGACGTGGCCGCAGTAATAACGGTGGTAACCTGATGTTAAGCAAATACGCCGGTAACTGGTATTTCGAACTCAACACACTGCTCGAAGATGGCACTTCGCTATTCCAGGACAAAACCTACCATGGCAATACACTGGATAATAAGAAAAATGTTGCTTATCTGCGCCCAGTGGCGGCCTGGAAAAAAGACCAATTCAGAGCAGCAATAGCGATGGAGAGTAATGTGGTCAACAACGCTTACGGCTACCAGAATGCCCAAGGACAATGGATTGATCAATCCAAACGCAATGGCTACGGCATGACACTGAGTTGGAACAGTCTGGCAACCAACCCAGATGATGGCATTGTCGCCAACCTGAATACCGCCTATCTGGATGCCTCAGGCGAACAGAACTTCACCGCCGGAATCAATGTAACTTGGCATCGCTTCGAACTGGGCTATATCTATGCCCACAACAATATCGAAACGTTCAATACCGACGATATGACCGCACGCATCGATCACCCATTCAGTGAACCGGGTAAATACGATATAAATACCATCCATATGTCATATCTGATTCCTGACATCATGAATATGCAGAATTTTAATCTCTATCTTGGCGCCTATGTCTCTATGCTGGAGGCCAATGCTAACAACAAAATTGCCAACAGTAACAATGACCAACGCTACGGCGCACGCGCCAGACTTAAATATCTCTTCTGATGCAGGTCCGTTGTACCTTACCCACAGCGATATTTTTGCTTGCTTCGCTCAGATCATTAGGTCAACAATTTCCGGAAAATCTTTAATCCTGAGTGGCAGGTTTACCCCTGCCACGTTTATTCAGAAACCTAAGCTATCCAGTAAATCATCAACCTGAGCCTGATTAGCAATAACGCCCACGCCGTTTTGGTTCACCTGCGGGCCATTTAGTAAGCTGTCAGCCTCTTTCTTAGTTTTCGCCATCTGATCAGCCGGCATGTTTTCCATTAATACCATCACCAACTGTTTTTCTATTTCCTGAATAACATCCATCATCCGCTTGATAACCTGACCGGTAAGATCCTGAAAGTCCTGTGCCATCATGATCTCCAGCAATTGAGCGTTAGTGAAAGCAGTATGCTCAGGTACCGTATTGAGGTAATTCCGGGTATCGGTAACCAATGAGCGTGCCACAGGCAATTCAACCGGATTTTCAAACCACTCATCCCAACGTTTGGTCAGTGAAATTGCCGATGATTCCAACTCATTCTGACGAGGTTGCGCCGCCTCAACACAGTTAAGCGCCCTTTCAGCTGCCTGTGCTGTCATCTGCACAACATAGTCCAAACGTTCTCTCGCATCGGGTATTGCCTCGGCGGCCTGAGCGATCGTTTGATCTAATCCCAGCTCACGTAAACTATCACGCAACATACGCGTAAGCTGGCCGATCCGGCTGATAATTTCACTGGCACTAATGGTCTCATCCCTCGGCATGATTGGATTTACACTCATTATGTCTCCTTAGAGGCCCAGTTTTTCAAATATTTTGTTGAGCTTTTCTTCCAGAGTAGCTGCGGTAAAAGGTTTAACAACATAACCACTGGCCCCGGCCTGCGCCGCAGCAATGATGTTTTCTTTCTTCGCTTCTGCTGTCACCATCAAAACCGGTATCTTAGCCAATTGGGCATCTTCACGAATGACTTTTAGCAACTCTAAACCATCCATATTGGGCATATTCCAATCAGAGATAATAAAGTCAAATTGAGAGGAACGAATCTTAGTCAGGGCTTCTGCCCCATCTTGAGCTTCTTCTACATTATTAAAGCCCAATTCTTTTAAAAGGTTACGAACAATGCGACGCATGGTTGAAAAATCATCAACCACCAGAAATTTAAGATCCTTATTCGCCATAAAAACTCCTTGAAATTATTTACCAGTCAGCACAGAGCTGTTTAAAAAATTAAATTTATCCGGCAACCGTTAAATACGGACAGACTGCCCCGAGCTTATTTTTGCCAGCATTCTCTTGCTCATTTTGAGGATATCCATGACTTCATCCACAGCCCCCATTTGTATTGCAGCTCTTGGCATACCAAACACCACGCAACTCGCCTCATCCTGTGCCAATGTGTACGCTCCGGCTTGTTTCATCTCCAGCAAACCCGCCGCGCCGTCATTGCCCATTCCTGTGAGTAATACACCAACAGCATTTCTTCCGGCAAATTTAGCTACTGACCGGAACAACACATCTACAGACGGACGATGGCGATTAACAGCCGGTGCATCAGTGATCAGAACCTGATAATCAGCACCATTACGGCACAGTTCCATATGGCGATCACCTGGAGCAATGTAGGCGTGCCCTGGCAAAATCCGTTCACCATTTTCGGCCTCTTTTACTGTAATTTGGCTAAGTTTATTCAGTCGTTCAGCAAAGGAACGGGTAAAACCCGGAGGCATATGTTGCGTAATCAGTAGTGCCGGGCTGGTTACCGGCAACGGTTGCAACAAATTCTTTATCGCTTCCGTTCCGCCAGTAGAAGCACCGACTGCAATCAGTTTTTCGCTGGATAACAGAGGCTTAAAACTTAAAGGAGCAGAATTTACTGGTGTGGCTGTTTGCACAGATAATTTAGCCTGTGCCGCCGTCCGCACTTTCTCCGCAATAAGTTCACTGTAAGCCAGCATTCCTTCACGAATACCTAATTGAGGCTTAGTGACAAAATCAACGGCACCAAGCTCCAATGCCCTTAATGTGATTTCAGAACCTTTGGCTGTCAGAGAAGAGATCATCACCACAGGCATTGGCCGCAGACGCATTAATTTTTCCAAAAAATCAATGCCATCCATGCGTGGCATTTCAACATCCAGCGTGAGCACTTGTGGATTATGTTTTTTAATCAGATCACGGGCCACCAGTGGATCGGGGGCGCAAGCCACTACCTCCATATCTGGGTGGCTATTGATGATCTCCCGCATGATTTGGCGCATAAGCGCTGAATCATCAACACAAAGGACAGTTATCTTATTCATGACCTCTCCTTGCCCGACCTACACCGTAAACAGTCTGTCCTTGCAAGTAGAATTCCTGGCTTATTTGAGTGACATTTTCGGAATGCCCGGCAAAGAGCAATCCATCGGGTTTTAACAAAGCAACAAAATGGCGCAGTATCCGTTCCTGCGTCTTTTTATCAAAATAAATCATTACATTACGGCAAAATATGGCATCAAACTTACCTTCAAGCGGCCAATTGGGATCTAACAGGTTTAAATGCTGGAATGTCACCATGTCAGCAAGTTGAGGCCGGACACGGGCGTAACCTTCATAAGCTCCAACGCCTTTAAAAAAGTAACGTTTTCTCTGCTGATCTGTCAGTTGGCGCAACTCATCCAGCCGATAAACACCTTTACGTGCTTTTTCCAATACATGGGTATCGATATCACTGGCAATAATTTTTACCTGTTGAAAACGATGCCCCAATACATCACTCAGCGTCATAGCAATTGAATACGGCTCCTCCCCTGTAGATGCTGCCGCACTCCACACCCGGTACGAGCCATTCTTCTTACTTGCATGTTTAGCTAACAAAGGAAAATGATGCGCTTCCCTAAAAAAAGCCGTCAGATTAGTCGTCAACGCATTGATAAATTCCTGCCACTCCTCACTGTCAGTATCATTCTCAAGAATAAACAGGTATTGCCCAAAATCACGTATTCCAAGCACCCGTAAACGCCGAATTAAACGGTTGTAGACCATCTCCCGTTTATGGGCAGCAAGCACAATACCAGCACGTTGATATATAAACTGGCAGATGCGCTCAAAATGCGCATCTGCCAGGGTATAACGCTGAATCATGTGGTTCAGTGGCAAAGACGGCAAACTTGTCGCTGAAGCAATTAAATTTGATTTCATCTGGCCTCAGCGAGTCTGACTGACCGCCCCTTCACTGCCCGAGGACCTCAGCGTAAGTGAAAGTTCATTCTCAAGTTTATTTTCTGAATTATCCGGTAATTCAAACTGTGCTACTGTTTTCACCAGAATATCGGCCTGATCTTCAAGTGCCGCTGCTGCTGCGGCTGACTGCTCAACCAATGCAGCGTTCTGCTGAGTAACCTGATCCATCTGCGTAACCGCTTGTGCCACCTGATGAATACCGCGACTTTGTTCATCAGATGCCGCAGCAATTTCGGCCATCAGATCCGTGACCCGGTTTACCGAAGCGACCAATTCATTCATGGTCTTCCCTGCATCACTGACCAATTCAGAACCTTGACTCACCCGCTGAACGGATTCACTAATTAATGTTTTAATCTCTTTTGCCGCTTCGGCGCTTCGTTGAGCGAGATCCCTGACTTCACCAGCAACAACAGAAAAACCGCGGCCTTGCTCACCTGCCCGTGCAGCTTCTACTGCCGCATTAAGCGCCAGAATGTTAGTCTGAAATGCAATGCCATCAATAACGCTGATAATGGCACTGATTTTCTGTGAGCTATTGGCAATTGCATCCATCGTCTCCACGACGCTGATTGTCAGCTCACCGCCTTTAGAAGCTGTTTTTGATGCAGACACTGCCAATTCACTGGCCTGACGGGCATTTTCCGCATTCTGTTTTACCGTGGCCGTCAGTTGTTCCATACTTGCAGCTGTTTCTTCCAATGACGCCGCCTGCTCTTCAGTGCGGGAAGAGAGATCAGTGTTACCCTGAGTAATTTCCTGAATACCGCTATACATCAAGTTAGTATTCTCTTTCACCGAAGCAATGGAACTCACCAGTGAACGTTGCATTTCACGCAATTTGAAGAAAACTTCACCGATTTCATCATGAGTGAAAACAGAAACTTCTTTGTTCAATTTTCCTTCCGCAACATTCTGGAAGTGACTGCGCATATTAGCGAATGGTTTGAGCAGATTTCTTTTGAGCCACCAATGAGCTGCCCAAGCAACTACCAGTACCATCAGGATCGCTCCCGCGAACATCGCAGTTGCAATTTGATAATAAAAGCGACCATCTTGAACAGCAGTCTTAATTTCCTCTCCGATATACTGCATATATTGGTTGAAATCAGATTCCAGCTGCTGCTGATACTTTTCTGTTGGCTGGTTTAAAAATGCATCATAATTCCCCTGCTCCAAGAAAGCAGAGAGTTCCCTGAGTGCATTGATATATTCTTTGTAGCTGGTTTCCACAGATGCCAGCAATACACTACTGCCATCCTCGTCATTTAATTTAGGCAGTGCGATAAACTCCGCAAAATGCATCTCAGCCTTATCCAGTGTCTCCTTAACATTAGCAACCATACTGCCAATATGAGCTTCAGATTGTTGCAGCGTTTTTCCTACAGCAATTCTATTCAGTGTATTACGCGATTGCAGCAAAGCCGCCCAACTCAATCCTAAAGTGTCTCTTTTCTGTGTGCCCAGATCAATCCGCTCGATATAAGTCTGGTCTGTGTGGATAATCCCAAGTGATAAACCACTTGAGATTATCTGCATCACACAAAACATCATCAGTAACAGATATAAACTGGTTGATATACGAAGCCGGCCTAACATGTAATCACCTCGGTTAACGGCTGCATATGCAGCCGTGGTTATCACTTAGTGTTTTAAAATGTTTCCCAATTAGATTGTTCTTCCACATTGCTGACTTTCTTCAACACAGGTGGATTCGATTTAGCAGGAAGAGTCTTAACCGCAGGTAAATGTTCAGTTTTTGTTTCTGGTTGAGACTTATCGTCAAGACTTGGTAACTGGAACAGAGAAACAAGTTTCTTCAATCCAGCCGCCTGATCTTCCAACGCGGCCGCAGCCGCGGCTGATTGTTCAACTAAAGACGCATTTTGCTGTGTTACACGATCCATCTCAGAGATAGCCAGGCCAACCTGAGTTATCCCTCTGCTTTGTTCATCAGATGCGGATGCAATTTCACCCATAATGTCAGTTACACGGGTGACTGAACTGACAATGTCGTTCATTGTTTCACCGGCACTTTCAACCAGAATAGAACCGGTATCCGCGCGGCTGACTGAATCTTCTATTAATGCTTTGATCTCTTTTGCTGCCTCAGCACTACGCTGGGCAAGATTACGGACTTCTCCTGCCACAACAGCAAAACCACGCCCATGTTCACCGGCACGTGCAGCTTCTACCGCGGCATTAAGCGCCAGAATGTTAGTCTGGAACGCAATAGCATCAATAACACTGGTAATATCGGAAATCTTCTGAGAACTGCCGGCAATTTCATGCATTGTCTGCACAACATTCGCCACGACTTTCCCACCCTGACGGGCAATTTCAGAGGCGCTGTCAGCCAGGTTACTAGCCTGACGGGCATTTTCCGCATTCTGTTTTACCGTTGCCGTCAGTTGTTCCATACTTGCCGCTGTTTCTTCCAAAGAGGCGACCTGTTCTTCAGTGCGGGAAGAGAGATCATTATTCCCGGCAGCAATTTCACTGGTTCCGTTATAAATATTTTCACTACTGTGACGAACGCTACTGACAGTATTGATAAATTCTTTCTGCATATGTTTCAGGCCAATAGCTAACATGCTCATCTCATTTCTGCCTGAAACAGTAATTTTCTGTGTCAAATCACCAGTAGAAAATGCCTTAATATTCTCCAATAATTTATTTAATGGATTCAGCAAGCTATGCTTGATACTAACCCAACTGAAAATCATGGCTGAAACCAGAATCAGCATGACAATAACCAGCATAATCACGGCATTCCTGTAGGATATGCCCGCATCAAATACAACATCGGAATAAAGATGATCGTTTTGAGTCAGATAGAAGTTATATTCTTCCTCAAAAGCACTCTGGTATTTGCCGGTTGGCTGATTAAAGAATTCCACCGCCCGATCATGTTCAATCAGGACGATGAGCTCATGAAGCGCTGAAATATAAACATCATAGGATTTTTTAAGGCGATTAAGGCTTTCTAATTCATGAATAGGCAATTTCGCCGTTTGTTCATATTGTTCAAAGCGCTGCTCTGCTATAGACAGATTACTTCTGGCATCAGTCAGCAGCTGTTCCATCGTGTAATAATTGTCAACGCCTTCGTCCTTCATCATGTACCGAATGCCAGCACGGTTTAGATTGTTACGAGCCTGTAGCAAATTAACCCAGGTGTCATTCAAAAATGTCTGCTGCTCACGCATCTTATCCAGTATTTCCAGGTTTTCTTTATTACCTTTCAACTCATGGAAGAAAAGTCCCCCAGATATAAATTGCAGAGCACCAAATAATATGATGACCGCCATCAACCCGGTCACTATTTTCATTCGGTTAAACATGTTTTCCCTTTTTTACAATAGATCAGCATGGCTCTGTTATCGGCATAGCTAAAAGAAACTTTACTGGTCAAATAAAAGAAATTTGAATATTTTTTCTGATTGGGATCAGCAGAGAATGGACAAAAAAATAGCTGCCATCTATTAGTCATGGCAGCTATTTTTGATGACTAGTTTTTAGCCACTGAATCTACCAGGGCCATCTCTTCACTATTAAGCAACTTCTCAATATCCACCAGAATCAACATGCGATCATCAAGTGAACCCAAGCCAGTCAGATATTCAGTAGACAATGTCACTGCAAATTCCGGAGCCGGGCAGATTTGTTCAGCTTTGAGCGATAAAACATCTGAAACACCATCAACAACGATACCAACCACCCGGTTCAGCAAATTCAGAACAATAACCACAGTATTATCATTATAAGTAACAGTTTCTTGAGCGAACTTAATTCTCAGGTCAATAATAGGAACAATGACACCACGCAGATTGGTTATCCCTTTAATGAACGCAGGAGTATTTGCAATACGGGTGACCTGATCATAGCCACGGATCTCCTGTACTTTAAGTATTTCGATACCATATTCTTCATCACCCAGGGTAAAAACCAGATATCCTTCCCCGGCAGTTTCTCCTGACAATTTATTAAAAGCTTCTATGGCCGACATAATCTTACCTTTTGCTGTGATATTGACGATTTTCTATAGGGATATACCCTTCATCTTTCAAGTTGCTGCTTTGTTGGCTGCGTTCACTTGCCGCCGCGCTGCAACTTGAAATCTATTGGGTATAATCCCCATTTAATGCTTATTTCTTTCTAATAACTCAGCTTTGCTGAGTGCCAATTGATCATGATTGAGTTGCTGCAACGCAGAGACATCAATAATCAATGCCACACTGCCATCACCCATAATCGTGGCAGCGGATATTCCCGGCACTTTGCGGTAGTTACTTTCGATATTTTTCACGACCACCTGATGCTGCCCAACTAACTGATCAACCAACAAGGCATAACGACGACCGGCACTCTGTACAATCACAACAATCCCTTTAGTCGGATCTGTTTTCGCCTCAGGAATATCAAAAACCCGATAGAACTTAATCAGTGGCAAATATTCGCCTCTGACATGCAGCAATTTTTCATCGCCGGCCAGTGGATAAATATCTTCTTCCTGCGGCTGAAGGGAACTGACTACCGCACTTAATGGCAAAATAAACACTTCATTATTCACTTTCACTGACATACCATCAAGGATTGCCAGCGTCAGAGGTAACAAAATCCGGGTAACTGTCCCTTTACCTGCCTGGAAGTTAATCTGGATTTGTCCTCCCATTTCCTGAATATTTCGCTTAACCACATCCATGCCAACACCGCGGCCAGATACATCTGTCACCACTTCAGCCGTGGAAAAACCAGGGGCGAAAATCAACATAGCAACCTCTTCGTTACTCATGTTTTCACTGACTGATAACCCTTGTGATATCGCTTTGGCCAGAATTTTTTCACGATTCAGCCCAGCGCCATCATCCACAACTTCAATGCAGATATTCCCCCCCTGATGTTCAGCAGAAAGTGTCAGGTTACCCGTTTCAGGCTTACCTGAAGCGAGTCGAACTTCCGGTTCTTCAATACCATGATCAAGGCTGTTACGGACCAGATGAGTCAATGGATCAATAATGCGCTCAATTAAGCTCTTATCCAGTTCAGTGGAGCTGCCAACCAAAGTCAGATCCACTTTTTTATTCAGTTTGCCAGCAAGATCCCTGACTAAACGTGGATAACGGCTGAACACATATTCCATTGGCATCATGCGGATAGACATTACAGACTCTTGTAAGTCTCTGGAATTTCGTTGTAACTGAACCATGCAATTCAGTAAATCGCCATGTGAATTAGGTTCAAGATCATTACAATGCTGTGCCAGCATAGATTGTGTGATAACCAATTCACCCACCAGGTTTATCAGTTGATCAACCTTCTCAACCGCAACCCGAATACTGGAAGATTCCGCACGCTGACGTGGCGATCCAGCCGGTGGCACAGGTGCGGGACGCCCGGCAGGCGGTATGACACTTTTTTCCGACACAGTCGTTTTGACGGCTTTATCTGTATCCCGGTTTTTAACTTCATCTTTTGATTCAGCTACCGGCAAAAAAGTGATCTGTTCCGGTTCAATCACAAAACAGAGTACAGCAGTAATATCATCCTCTGTGGCTGATGTTACCAATGAGGCTTCTACACTATCCCGGGTCTGTTCAGCATCATAAACCTCCCCCAGATTAGCCAGTTCATCAAGCATCAAAGAAACTTCGCGCTCTTTCAGACCAGACAGATGAACCCGAACTCTGCCTTGCTGGTTTTTAGTCGCAACAGGTTCTGGTTCGGATTCAGGCAATCCTGGTGCTACCTCAGCGATGACAGGCTCAACCTCATCTTCATTTTCTTCCTGTACTTCCAATGCAAGCTGGCGCAAAGTCTCACAGATGTAGGTAAACGCACTTTCATCCGGCTCCTGAGAACTTTTATAGGCATCCAACTGTTGTTGCATAATATCTTTCGCTTCTAAAAACAGGTTGATAATGTCAGTCGTCAGACTCATTTCATCTCGTCTGGCGCTGTCGAGCAAATTTTCCAGAACATGCGTAGTTTGCTGTAGCTTGATAAAACCAAAAGTCGCAGCCCCCCCTTTTATTGAGTGAGCACTACGAAAAATAGCATTCAACTGTTCCTGATCTGGCGCATCGGGATCGAGCTGCAATAAATGCTGCTCCATATCCTCCAGCAATTCGTCTGCTTCATCAAAAAAAGTCTGATAAAACGCGGTAATATCCATTGTTACTTTGTCACCTTAGTCGGTACCACGATTGGACTCAGTACTCAGCGATGCTGATTGAGCCGATGCTGTGATTTCATTGGATTACTGTGTTGGCCCACTTTCAGCAGAATCCTTTCTAATCACCTCGTGAATTTCCTTACTATCGTTAATAATCAGGGAATTGCTGCCGGTGTTTTGCTGTTCAATCCGCTCTTCCGCTTGCTTATTGAGCACTAAAATACTGATACGACGATTAACCGGAGAACTGGGATCTTCCTGCTTCAAGCGGACCGTTGAAGCCATACCGACAACCCGCAATATCTTGCTTTCATCCAACCCGCCTATCAGCAGCTCTCTCCTTGACGCGTTAGCCCGATCTGCGGATAGCTCCCAGTTACTGTAACCACGCTCACCATTGGCATATTTCAAGTCGTCAGTATGACCGGACAGGCTGATTTTATTTGGAATATCGTTTAAGATTGGTGCAATAGCTCGCAAGATATCACTCATGTAGCTTTCGACTTTTGCACTGCCAACCATAAACATTGGCCGATTTTCCCGGTCAATAATCTGGATACGTAATCCTTCATCCATCATGTCAATCAACAGATGTGGACGTAATTCTTTAAGGCGGGGATCAGTAATAATCAACTGATCGAGTTGCTCACGCAGCCTGTTTAACCTGCGGGTTTCATCATTAGCTTCAACGACTTCAACCTGACGCAGAATATCACCTTCCTGATAAAGCACATCCTGCCCTCCCCCTGGGATAGGGTTAGAGGTATCACTGCTGCGTTCCCCTTTATTTATCGCGACTTGTAGCGGGGTACGGAAATATTCTGCAATTCGGGTCAATTCCTGCGGGCTGGAAATTGCCAACAGCCACATAACCAGAAAAAATGCCATCATAGCGGTCATAAAGTCAGCATAGGCAATTTTCCATGAACCACCATGATGTCTGGTGTCATTTCTTTTACGTCTTTTTACCCTAATGACCGAGACGTTACGCGCCTTCATACTTGTTCTTCAGTTTCTTGCTGAACAGGCGCTTTCACCCGGCGAACATGTTCTTCCAACTCAGTGAAAGAAGGACGGTCCGAGAGGTACAATGTCTTACGGCCGAATTCAACAGCAATTTGCGGGGCATAACCATTCAGGCTGGATAATAATGTCACTTTAATGCATTGCATCATTTTAATATGTTCGCCACTGCGCTGACGCAACAAAGTCGCAAGTGGAGAGATAAAGCCATATGCCAGCAAAATGCCGAGGAATGTCCCAACCATAGCATGAGCAATCAGCACGCCAAGCTCTCCTGCCGGACGATCTGCCGAACCCAGGGCATTAACCACCCCCATAACAGCAGCCACAATACCAAAAGCAGGAAGTGAATCTCCAACCATCATCAGGCTGGTCGCCGGGATCTCGCTTTCCTGTTCATAAGCTTCAATTTCTTCATCCATCAAAGCCTCAATTTCATGAGGATTCATATTGCCACTCACAATCAACCGCATGTAATCGGTGATAAAATCCATCAAATGCTTATCCTTAAGCAAACGTGGATATTGGCTGAAAATATCACTCTGCTGCGGATTTTCAATATCCCGCTCTAATGCCAAAACACCATGCATACGGGATTTTGCTAACAACCGGAAAAGCAGAGCCATCAGATCCATATACATCGTTTTGTTATATTTAGATCTGCGCATTACCTTTGGCAAAACACGCAATGTTGCCTTAATCGCTTTTCCGTTGTTACCAACAATAAAAGCACCGATGCCAGCACCAGTGATAATTAAAAATTCAGCGGGTTGATAAAGTGCGCCCAAATGACCACCTACAATCAGGTAACCACCGATTACCGCACCAAAAACTACGATATATCCTAAAAGTACTAACACGCGATATCCTTTAGCTAAGTTGGTGAGCGGATGGGAAGTTGAACAGTCTGAATCCAGAATGGTTGCAATTTCAACACAGGTTACAGGAAAAAAGTGCAAATCCGTAACCTGTAGGAATGATTTTCCCATTTAAATTCACATTGCGCGCTGAGCAAATCCATCCAGCAGTTGTGAATTACTATCGGCAGGTTGAGAGGAAAGTTTACGTTTTTTTACGGCGCGTGATGGCGGTTGACAAAGACTACAAACAAAGCTATTCACAGGTTGATGGGCATGAGTAATAAAGGTTCCGCCACAAGTGCGGCACTGTGAAGGTTGCAACATGCCACTGTCTACAAAACGTACCAGAGTCCAGGCACGAGTCAGCGCCAGAACAGGGGCATCCCCTCCAACGGGAGGGCATTGTTCAAGATAGAGTCGATATGCTTTAACAACCGCCTCCACACCGTCGCAATAACCGCTTTTAAGTAAGAAACGATAGGCATTATAGAACATTGATGAATGAATATTCTGTTCCCAAGTCATAAACCAATCTGTTGAAAAAGGCAGCATCCCTTTAGGAGGGGGGCTTCCCCTCAACTCTTTATAAAGCTTAATTAGCCGTCCTCTGCTTAATTGCGTTTCACTTTCAAGCATTTGTAACCGTGCGCCTAAAGTGATGAGTTCCATCGCAAGATGTATATCCTTAGCTTCTTGAACTATACTTTTCTCGGCCATCTCTTATGCTCTTTTTTTCACTGAAGTATCATCTTTCGAAGATAACTGCTGAAACAGATGAGTTGATAACAAAATGCCTGTGTGTATTTGTTGTAAATCATCCACTCGAGATTCCCTGGTAAGCTGCTGAATAGTTTCACTGTCTTCGAACCGAAAATTACAGACTAATTGATTAGTCTCGGCGAGCTTTACCAACTGAGGTAATGTCAATTCAGACAACGTATCAGCCATAGAATCGCTAATACCTAAACGGAACATCGCTGATGCTTTTTCATGGTTAATTAACCTCTGAGCTAAAAGCAGATACGATAAATTTATGTCATAAATATGTTTGAGCAATTCAACCGTACTCATTTCTCTATCCCGTCCGATTACATTAAAAAATCAGTTAAGTGTTCGAAAAACCACTCGTGACAAAATTCCTAAAATAGCTTAGGGATTAATAATCTCTTACATAACTAAAATATACAGGCTTAGTCTGAGCAGTAACCATCCCTTGTATTACTTTTGATTCGTCCAACTTCAAAAATATTACGGTAATGAGCTGCAAAAGTATTATTGCGTTACCTGATATAACATTTTTACTACCGATTAAGAATATTCTTAATGCAGAACAACTTTACTCCTGAATCATCAACTTATACAACGGAAAGAGAACGCAATTTTAAATACTATGTGACATGACTCACAAAAACAGAGGCTTTTAATATGTGTTTAATCGATGAATTGATCATTAATTATTCAAACAATTAAATAAAATCCGAATTCCCAATTTTAATAAGTTAAATTATCTAAATAAAAATATTAGGTATATTTTTTGATTTTATACGATCTATTAAGCTTATAAACTCAAAATAACGATAAAAAATCCTACTTTTAGTCAAATGATAACTATAAAATCAGCTTTATGCCTGAGTAATTGGTGTAAACAATAATCTTATTCTAAGATTTGATATCTCCATTTGTACGATAAAATAGATTAATTTTATGCAAAATTTGGTTGCAAAAAAGATACTGGTATGATCACTTTTAGTTTAGATTTGTATTTTCTTTAACCATAAGACTTAACTAAAAGCACATACCACCATGCACAAATAACACCAACCATACAAAAACAGCATAAAATACAGTAAGATAATGAATAAAAAAACAACTACAACAGAATCTTATCGCTCAAATAACAACCAATACACAGCATGAAGATAATAGAAAAAACAGGCCAATTTTGACTCCAGACAACCAAATAAATGGCAATAATCATTAAAAAAACTTATCAAAATGCCATATTTCATAATATAATAAAAACACACAGTCCTCCTATTGATTACTTTATTTTTTCACCTTTATTTTTCATGTTTAAAATTATTAATTAATCAAACTTACACATAGTCAATATATACTCCTTAGAAACATTAGGCATTTTAAATAAACAATAGATTATTTATTAATCTAATTTTCCATTTTAAAGATTTATAATAGATATAATTACAGATATAAAATCTTCAATCAACATAAATATATAACCAAATCAAATGCCAATCACGAATACAATCACCATTTATTATATAATTCAACAAAAATATAATTCACAAATTAATATTTAAACAAATAAAATACACTATTTCAATGTTCATGAACTTATAATACAAATAAAATATTAAAATAACTTTTTATCATCATCCACTATTTCATATGAAATTTACAACCCCCATCCCAAAAATATTATTTTCATATGCAAAAAAATAAAAATATGATTGTCATTGATTCACATTATAGATACCATTATTCGAATGATAATCATGAATAAAATAATTGATTAAAATTTATCGCAAGAATAATTAATAGCAATAGAGCTGTAAAATAAAAGCCATTTCTTACCAAAAGAATATCATTAATAACTATTGATGGTGAAAATATCATAATATTTTTATATCAAAGACGAAAAAGATATTATTTTGATGAACAATTTTTTTCCCCACATAAATAGTAGTTATACTTTTTCAAGTAACCATAACCACTCACCAAGCATGGAAAAAAATGCAACAACTGATTACAGTCTCATCTAACCACAGAAAATATTCTTAGGGCAAAGACTCTAAACCCATTAGTTGATTAAATGAGAAAAGAATAAAATAGATATCGAGAATCATTATCAATTATGCAATCAATAATACTGAAAATACCGTTGTGATGTGGATATTGGATAAAAGACATCCCCCATGAGAGCAAAATATAAACAAACCGCATCTACCATTTAATACACCAATTATGATGAAATAAAACCCCCACATACAATATTTTTTACTGTAAAAAATCCCATATCAACATATATAACTACATAGCAAAAAGAGAACAAACCAGTTCTGCCGATACAATAAAATATCTAATATTTTTATTGCCTCATTGATAAGGTTTTCTCTGAAACTCTTTATTCATTTTATCTCAATGTAAAGAAAGCTACTAAATATCACATATCAAATCTTGTACTAGTAAATGAATATCTTTCATCAGAAAAAATGGAATAAAAGTGCTGACAATTAACATTGAAAAAACATTACTAACGTCTGAACTTACCGTTATATTCAAGCACTTGATGATATTCCCTCGTGTCTATCTCCCTTAACTATCCTTCGCCTAACGCCCGCAGATTTTTCTCAAGCCAGGTAATATCCATCACTTTTTTTGTACATCTGTACCTGTTGCAACACCAACGTATCTCAATACCACGGCCTTATTAATGTCATTTCCAGGTAAACCCTCTGTATACCGGTTCTTTTTAACATGAGATTTTTACAACGCCTCAGTTTACTAAATACCGATCTTTATTCCATTTCCCAGGATTCCAACACCTACCAGCTCAGTTTGTTGAGTTATTAAAATAACTTCGGAATCTAATCCTACATCATGACAAACCATGACAGTAATAACAGAATTATCTTCGGTAAGAACTTTTACTGTCCCACCATCCTCTCTTAATACAGAAATAGCAAAGGTGGCTCTCTTCTTTGTATGGGCAAAAAAAGTTAGTCATTCTTGTAATATCACAGCTCTTTCACCATCAAAAGGCAGCAAGTGTTTTTACTTTATCATCGGACAAATATCGAACTGCTAAATTAATACACTGAAATCTTGCCTGATGGTAACCATTAGCTACTACCATTATTTTTTCACGGCATACTTCATCAAGCAAAATTATTATCTATTTTACTCTTATATAAGAACAAACTTAGATCATTCTTCTACCTCACTTTTGCAAGTGAAATGATATTTCCACTGAGAGTTCTGAACAGTAATAGGCAACCGATGCCGAACAAAATAAAATGGTAACTCATCAATTTTTCTGTATCCGTGTACGATACCTATATCAGCTTTATCCGATCAAACTTGATGTTAGAATGACAATCATCAGTAACACCTCAATAGTTAATTAGATGATAATTACTATGGTAAAAAATACCAAATTTAACTATTTTCCCCTAATAAAACCATAAATAGATAATACCCCAAAAAAACTATTATCCATATAAAGCGAATTTGTAACCAACTCAGTGTTGCCCCCCTTGTACTGCGTTACCTGGCTGAAAAAACATGCTACAGGCAACGCTCTGTTTGTTTTACATGATAAAAAGTCAGCCATAACTCTTTATCGAACAAAATTATTGTTGTTTTATACAAATAATTTTTAGACTTATGGCTCAGAAACAATTTTCCAATTTATTGAGCTAACGCTTTTTTCTAAACTCATGCGACAGACAATCGCTTCTATCTCTTTTTGCTCAGTGGGTGTTGCTAACACTTCAGCACATACTTCAAGTTTTCCAGGTTGGATCATATCAGTGAAACTCAGTGATTGTAGCCTCACGGCTACTCCATTGAGAGCCTGTAACACTAATGTTCTTACCAAAATTCCATCATCACTATCACACACTACATGAATTTTATAACTCTGTGCCTGATCAATGGCCTGCTGTCTGGGCTGTAAATTAATACGTTGAGCAGCCTCACGTAACAATATGTTTGCGCAAAGAATAATCGCGGTGGCTATCGCAGCCAGCCAATACTGCCCAAGGCCACATAACACACCAATTCCCGCGGAACACCACAAAGTTGCGGCGGTATTTAGTCCACGAATATTCATTCCTTCCCGCATAATGACACCGGCACCGAGGAAACCAATTCCTGAAACAACCTGCGCAGCAATACGACCAGCACTATCTGGTGAAGTTGTTATTGAACTGAGTATAAAAACAGCCGCACCGGTCGCAACTAATGCATTAGTTCTTAAACCCGCCATACGTTGACGCCATTGACGCTCAGCACCAATTAATGCACCAAAGCACATAGCTGATAATAAATGAAAGACAAAAGGAGTTATTAACATGACATTCTCCATACAGCTAAATGGATAAATAATCATGTGCATTTATTTTGCACACAGAAACTTGTGCCGAATGTTTAATTCAGCGTTATTTTCTGTACATGCCTGGAGGTAACAAAATGTAAATATATAACAGCATAATAGAAAACCCAATATACTATCCTCAGTAACTCCACTGAGTACCGGATAATACCGTCTTTGAGTAAGTACAGCTCAGATATTTTGAGTGGTACCGCCCGCCCTGTTCAGCAAGCAGCAAATCGGAAGGAAATGAACAGCTTGCCGTCTTATTTTTTATTTAACCAAAAACTTTGACTGTCCAATGACGCTAATCTCCCCAATAAAATTTGTACGGAGTATAATCAGAAGCAATTAATAAGTAAACAAAGATATTACTCTAACAAAGAAAAAGCCCGCCACTATATAAAACAATGACGGACTTAAAAATCATTCAGGCAATCAGATAGCAGTTACGTTTGCTGCTGCTGGGCCTTTAGCACCATTTTCAATGGTGAATTCTACGTTCTGGCCTTCTGCCAAAGTTTTGAAACCGTTACCCTGAATGGCAGAGAAGTGAACGAATACGTCTTTGCTACCGTCAGCTGGGGTGATGAAACCGAAGCCTTTAGACTCGTTGAACCACTTCACTTGACCTTTCATTTTGTCAGACATTGTGACTTTCCTATATATCAAAAAAATTTTGCCAACATGGGCATGTACTGGCCAGTTATCAGCTATTACTTATGGAGGCACTAAGAAGGAAACGGTCAACAAAGGCTATCTGAGGATAACACTTACACATAACTCATTAACTCAAGATGTCGTACATAAAGTAGGTCTGTTTATCAGGCCGGCTGCATTAACTCATGATAGAAAAAGAATAGCAACCTTTTTATGCATTCGTGTTTTAAAAAAAACGCTTACGCTCATTATTAGAGCAATAATATAAAAAATAAAGTCATTAATTATAAATTTTTTTGATTTATTCAACCTTTATCTTAATGAAAGCATTAAGATTAATCTCAATCAATAACAGTTGGCAAATTAAAATAAAACAACTGCTCTACGTCAGATAGTCTCTCTCATGCTAGCCTTAAGGACCGATAATTATGAAAATATTTCACTTTCTCTTCATTTAATCAGGTCAACGTATGAATATCATTAAGCAGATACTGATTCAGGATCTTGAACGAATCAACATTGAAGAACAGCGTGATGGCAAACTTCGTTTCAACAGCCAGTTTATCAGCAACCATCCTTACCTTTGCCTGGCTATGCTCGTATCCTACCTGACGCTCACTGCGCTTATCTGGTACGCCCCATACTTTGGTTTACTTTCACTGCTAGCCTTCACCGTACTTTTCATTGTCATGGCGGCTATTTTATTATTCGAAATTAAGCCCGTATATCGATTTGACGATATCGGTGTGCTTGATCTACGGGTATGTTACAACGGCGAATGGTTCGTCAGCGAAAGAATCTCAGACCAAGCAATCAAAGCGCTCCATCTCCACCCTCGTGTTCCGCTGGCAATAAAGGATGAAATCAAACGTATTATAAAAATGAAAGGTGAAATACATTTTTATGATGTTTATATCATGGCGTTCCCTGAGCAATCGCATACAGCAACATCATTGCCGATGATGAATAAAAGTACTCAGCTTTAACAAAATAGCGCAGTTATAACACAATGCGCCTACATGGCGAGCAAACAACAAACCGGTAAGATTTTTTGCGTTGACAGGGTTTCAGTTCATCGCTAATATTCGCCCCGTTCTCAGGAGCGATTCCTCCATAGTTCAGTCGGTAGAACGGCGGACTGTTAATCCGTATGTCACTGGTTCAAGTCCAGTTGGAGGAGCCAAATTCAAGTCTGGAGATATTGCAAAAAACTTCCGACGTTTATCAGATAAAGAATCTGCGAAAAGCCCAATAAAAATTGGGCTTTTTTGTATGCAACAGCACATCTAGGAATACCAGCCTGATTAATCCAGGGCTACTTTATAAATTCTTTC